>CALZJL010000090.1 GCA_945787625.1 uncultured Prevotellaceae bacterium | reverse complement strand
TTGTGCCACTTGAGCGTCAGAGCTGTGAGCAGCCACACGGGGATCACCATCACAGCCACCACGCTGAGGTCAAACGGCAAGGCGTGCCACTCGCACTCGAGCACATCTCTCAAGGTGAAAAACTCGACGTCACGATTGTACACCAAAAATGCCAGACGCCCCAACGCCATGAGAGCGGTGAGGTAGAGTGTCAATGTGATTATATACAGCGTCCTTTTCATTTTCTTCCGAAGTCAGCAGGTATTTCTCCCCATTGGGCAGTATCCCATTTCAATATCGGCACTCGAAATGAGTGAGTCCTCAGCCACCGCTCAGCCCTCGCCACAAGGTCGAGTACCTGCTCCGTCTCGGCCGTGCGTGCCAGAGTCGTCTTGGCCTTCATGTTGCGCACCCAAGCCTGGCCGCTGACACTGTCAGAGTAGATTGGCATAGAGATACCCCTCTGCTCCATCATGGCCAAAGCGTGTACAATGGCGAGAAACTCGCCGATATTGTTGGTACCCGTGATGGGACCGAAGCGGAACACCTCCTTGCCGCTGGGCAAGTGCACACCGCGATACTCCATCGGACCGGGATTACCGCTACACGCACCGTCCACACAAATGGCTTCAGCAGGAAACATCGTCTGAGACAAGATTTACATCCTCTCGGGCACCTCGATGCCGAGCAGCCCCATACCATTCCTGACAATCTGCGACACAGCCTCCGACAGAGCCAGACGTATCTGCTGCTTGTCCTTGTCCTCCTCGCGCAACACGCTGAAGTCGTGATAGAACTGGTTGTACTCCTTCACGAGGTCGTAGCAGTAACTGGCGATGCAGGCAGGATTGTAGTCAGTACCAGCCTGACGAACCACAGCAGCAAAATCATTCATGTGCTGGATAAGGCTCGTCTCCTTGTCCGAAAGCTCAGCTTCGGGCAGCGTGTCGGCCATCACTATACCCTGCTCGGCAGCCTTGCGCAAGATACTGCGTATACGGGCATAGGTGTACTGTATGAAAGGTCCGGTATTGCCATTGAAGTCAATGCTCTCCTCTGGGTCGAAAAGCATATTCTTGCGCGCGTCCACCTTCAGTATGAAATACTTCAAGGCTCCGAGACCCACGATACGGCTAATCTCCGCAGTCTCCTCGTCGGTGATACCCTCAAGCTTCTTGATCTTGTCTTCGCTCATACTCCGGGCATCAGCTATCATCGTCGCAATCAAGTCGTCTGCATCGACCACAGTACCCTCGCGCGACTTCATCTTGCCGTTAGGCAGCTCTACCATGCCATACGAGAAGTGGACCAAATCCTTGCCCCACTTGAAGC
The DNA here is from genome assembly GCA_945787625.1 of uncultured Prevotellaceae bacterium. The sequence goes on along the minus strand of CALZJL010000090.1, from coordinate 4,364 downwards.
CCAGCTTGTCAAGCAGGATAGACAGCACCTGGAAGTGGTAGTTCTGCTCGTTGCCCACGACATAGATCATCTTGTCGATGGGGTAGTCCTGGAAACGCAGCTTGGCAGTACCGATGTCCTGAGTCATGTAGACCGACGTGCCGTCGCTCCTGAGCAGCAGCTTCTCATCGAGCCCCTCGCCCCTCAAATCAGCCCACACCGAGCCGTCATCGCGGCGATAAAACAAGCCCTTAGCCAGACCCTCCTCGACCTTCTCCTTGCCCTCAAGGTAAGTCTCGCTCTCGTAGTATATCTTGTCGAAGCCTACTCCCAAAGCCTTGTACGTCTTGTCAAAGCCAGCATATACCCAGCCGTTCATCTTCTGCCACAGAGCACGCACCTCAGGGTCATTCTGCTCCCACTTCACGAGCATCTCATGAGCCTCCTTGATCAGCGGAGCCTCCTGCTTGGCCCTCTCCTCGTCCATGCCCTCCGCCATGAGAGCCTTCACCTCCTCGCGATAGTGCTTGTCGAAAGCCACATAATAATCGCCAATGAGGTGATCGCCCTTCTTGCCGCTCGACTCGGGAGTCTCGCCATTGCCATACTTGAGCCAAGCCAGCATACTCTTGCAGATATGTATGCCGCGATCGTTGACAATATTAGTCTTGACCACCTTGTTGCCATTGGCCTCCATCACGTTGGCCAACGCCCAGCCCAAGAGATTGTTGCGCACATGCCCCAGATGCAGAGGCTTGTTGGTATTCGGGCTCGAATACTCAATCATCACCAAAGGCGAATCGTCGGTCACTGGCACGAAGCCGAACTTCCTGTCATTGCGTATGCCCTCAAGCATTTTAATCCACATGGCAGGGGCAATCGTCAAGTTCAAGAAGCCCTTGACAGCGTTAAAGCCAGCGACTACCTCCGGACATTCCTCCACGAGATACCCACCTATCTCCTCAGCCGTAGCCTCAGGAGCCTTCCTGCTCGTCTTGAGCAGAGGGAAGACCACCAACGTCAACTGACCTTCAAACTCAGGACGAGTCTCCTGCAGCTGCACCATCTTCTCGGGCAACGAGGCCCCATACAATTTCTCAATACCAGCCAATACAGCCTTGGTCAGAATCTTATATAAATCCATGCTTTCTGTTTTTCTGTAAAAAAAAGTTATAAGTTATCTGCTCTCGTCAGCATGTCTGCCTGCTACAGGCTTGATACCACCCGTCAGAGCAGCCCAGCGCAGTTTGAGCACGCCAAACAATGCCTCGCTGAATATACCTCCGGACATCTTGCTCGTACCGAGCTCACGATTGACAAAGATGACCGGCACCTCCTTGATCTTAAAGCCCAAGCAAAGCGACGAGTACTTCATCTCAATCTGGAAAGCATAGCCCTTGAACCTAATCTTGTCAAGGTCGATAGTCTCAAGCACCTCGCGCCTGTAGCACACAAAGCCCGCCGTAGTATCACGCAGTCCGATACCAAGCACCGTACGCACGTAGGCACTCGCGTAGTAAGACATCAACACACGCCCTATAGGCCAGTTAACCACGTTTACACCCGAGATATATCTGCTCCCCACAGCCACATCATAGCCGTCCATGTGGCACGCCTCATACAATTTAGGCAAATCATTAGGATTATGGCTGAAATCAGCATCCATCTCGAAGATATAGTCATATCCATGCTCGATGGCCCACTTGAAGCCACAGATATACGCCGTACCCAAACCCAGCTTGCCGCTACGCTCGATAAGATGAAGCCTACCCTTGAGATCGCCCTCCATCAATGCCTTGACGATACCAGCCGTCCCATCAGGACTGCCATCATCAATGACAAGCACATCAAAACCCTTCTCAAGACCCGTCACGGCACGCGAAATAGCCTCGATATTCTCCTTCTCGTTGTACGTAGGAATAATAACAATGCTGTCGTTCATAATTATATGTAAGTATAGATATTTGCGTACAAAGTTACAGAAAAATCCTCACAAAACCCCTCATTCAAACCAAAAAAAGCCCAAAACACACACAAAACAAGGGCATTTCCCAATCGAGAAATGCCCTATAGTTTCGTTTCGGCAGCTTTTCGAGCGTCTTACTTACGCAGACCCAGAGCCTTCACGATAGCACGATAGCGGTTGATGTCGCGAGACTTCAGATAGTTAAGCAAAGCACGACGCTTACCAACCAGACCAGTCAGCGCACGCTCAGTGCTGTGATCCTTACGGTTCTGCTTCATGTGCTCAGTCAGATTCTTGATACGGAAAGTAAACAACGCAATCTGGCTCTCAGCGCTACCAGTGTCCTTAGCACCCTGGCCATAAGTAGAGAAAAGCTCCACCTTCTTCTCAGAATTCAAATACATAGAATAGTAAATGATTTAAACGGTTACTTGTTCGACCCCGCAGCTCCCATACGTTCGTTCACTGCCTGAAAAGGTCAAATGCGGGTGCAAAGTTAAGAAAAATAAACGACACAAACACCCAAACACACCCAAATAATGCAGCCATTACCCCAAAAAACATCATTTTTACCCACACACGAGCCTAAAAACGACATTATTTATTTAATTTTGTACCTAAAAACACAGAAAAAGCAACCCTCGATGGAATCAATCAGAAACATAGCGATAATCGCACACGTCGACCACGGCAAGACCACCCTCGTCGACAAGATGCTCATGGCAGGCAACCTCTTTCGCGACAATCAGCAGACAGGCGAGCTCATGCTCGACAACAACGACCTCGAACGCGAGCGAGGCATAACCATTCTCTCCAAGAACGTCAGCATCAACTACCGCGACACCAAGATAAACATCATCGACACCCCCGGACACTCCGACTTCGGAGGCGAAGTAGAGCGCGTCCTCGGCATGGCCGACGGTTGTCTACTGCTCGTCGACGCCTTTGAAGGCCCCATGCCACAGACACGCTTCGTACTGCAGAAAGCCCTACAGATAGGCCTCAAGCCCCTCGTTGTCGTCAACAAAGTCGACAAGCCCAACTGCCGCCCCGAGGAAGTCTACGAGATGGTCTTCGACCTCATGTGCGACCTCGACGCCACCGAAGAGCAACTCGACTTCCCCGTCATCTACGGCTCAGCCAAACAAGGCTGGATGGGCCCCGACTGGAGCACCCCCACCACCGACATCACCTACCTCCTCGACCAGATACTCGAGCACGTCCCCGCCCCCGAGACCCTCCAAGGCACACCCCAGATGCTCATCACCAGCCTCGACTACAGCACCTACACCGGGCGCATAGCCGTAGGTCGCGTACACCGCGGAACCATCAGCGAAGGCATGAACATCACCATCAGCCACCGCGACGGCAGCACCGAAAAGACCCGCATCAAAGAGGTACACACCTTTACCGGCATGGGGCGCGTCAAGACACAAAGCGTCAGCTCAGGCGACATCTGCGCCATCATCGGTCTCGACAAATTTGAGATAGGCGACACCATCTGCGACTGGGAGAACCCCGAGCCCCTTCCCCCCATCACCATCGACGAGCCCACCATGTCAATGCTCTTCACCATCAACGACTCCCCCTTCTTCGGCAAAGAAGGCAAATACTGCACCAGCCGTCACATCGGCGAGCGACTCGAAAAAGAGCTCGAGAAAAACCTCGCCCTACGCGTACAGCCCGTGCCCGGCACCATGGACCGCTGGATAGTGAGCGGCCGCGGCGTGCTCCACCTCTCAGTCCTCATCGAGACCATGCGACGCGAAGGCTACGAGCTCCAGGTAGGCCAGCCCCAAGTCATCTACAAAGAGATAGACGGCGTCAAATGCGAGCCCATCGAAGAGATGACCATCAACGTCCCCGAAGAGTTTGCCAGCAAGATGATCGATATGGTCACACGCCGCAAAGGCGAGATGACAAGCATGGAAAGCCAAGGCGACCGCGTCAACATCGAGTTCAACATACCCTCACGCGGCATCATCGGCATACGCACCAACATGCTCACCGCCTCACAAGGCGAAGCCATCATAGCCCACCGCTTCAAGGAGTACCAACCCTACCGAGGCGACATCAACCGACGCACAAACGGCTCACTCATAGCCCTCGAAAGCGGCAACGCCTACGCCTACGCCATCGATCATCTCCAAGACCGCGGCAAGTTCTTCATCGAGCCCCAAGACCAAGTCTACGCAGGCCAGGTCATCGGAGAGCACGTCCACGAGATAGACCTCGTCATCAACGTCTGCAAAGCCAAGCAGCTCACCAACGTCCGCGCCAGCGGCACCGACGAGAAGGCTCGCATCATACCAGCCACCATCTTCTCACTCGAAGAAGCCCTCGAATACATCAAAGCCGACGAATACGTCGAGGTCACCCCAAAATCCATGCGAATGCGCAAAGTAATCCTCGACCACCT
>CALZJL010000089.1 GCA_945787625.1 uncultured Prevotellaceae bacterium | reverse complement strand
ACCCTTGCCCAATGAGGTCCAAGGAGCCGGATAGCTGACCGTGAACTCAATCTTGGCGTAAGCATAAGATGAGTTGAGAGTATCGAGAGAGAGTGTAATCTTCTTCTCGTTGTCATAGCCAATGGCTTCCTGATTAGCCTTGACATTTATGTAAGCCGTATCCTTGCCCTCCTCAAATGTCACAGAAGAGGGTACCTCGAAATAGACCACAGAACCATCTTCGTTGGCAAGGTCGCCAGAGGAATAGAGAGGAAGGGTGATAGACTCCTTTGACTCGGAATTGGTGCGAGTCATGCAAATATCAAACTCGGTGTCGCCATTCTGCAGCTTAATCTCGGTCTCAGTATCGAGAGGGAAAGATACAGAGGTATGACCTGCATCAGAGGCAGGAATATATTCGTAGTCATTTTTGTCGCAGGAAGCAATGCTTAGGATTGCCAACAATGACAAGAGACCGTATTTAAACTTTTTCATTTTGTATGTTGTAATTATGTTGATGTAATAAATTACTCTGACCAAGGATTATATCTGTCGCTTGGGTCTGGGTTGTTGAAGCCTATTACGCCCTCGTTGTTGTCGCTCTCAGAGCCTACCATCACGTAGTTCATCCATGCCGGGCGGCCATTGGTATTGAAGCAAGCCAGGGGGTCTGTACAGGTGGTACCCTTGTAGCCGCGTGTCACAGAGAGGTTCAGACGCTTGATGTCGAAGTATGTCTGGCCCTCACCCCAGAGCTCAATGCGCTTCTGGAGGATAATCTCGTTGATAAGATCATCGCCCGTGAGACTTGTAGTATAAGAAGCGTCGCGAGTCTTCATAATCTCGGTAAGGGTGGCTATGGCATTACCGCCAGTCCTTGCCTCAGCCTCGGCCTTGATGAAATACATCTCCTCCACACGCATGTAAGGTACTGCCGAACAAGCACCGATATTTGACTTCTCGGCATTGCCCTTGGCAGGACGGAACTTGAGAGAGGCGTATGCCATTGGCTTGCTCAGGCCCTCGATGAATACGTTTGGTGTAGCAGCTGTAGAGGTAGAGGGAGCCACGAACCATGCTTTACGCCAGTCGTTGTCGCCAATCTGGTCGTAGAGATTCTTGTCGACTACGACAAAGAGAGAAGTGGAAGCACCCGTGTAGCCGAAGGTGGTCTGGTTGCTGACCCAAGATATGAAGTTGATGATACCTGTCTGCACGCAATCACTCTCCTCAGTCTGCTGTGCGCCCCACATGAAGTCGGTGAGAGTATTGAAACCCTGTACGGTGCTCAAGCCCTCGTCCTTAGTGATAATGTCGGCACGTGAGTTCGCGATAGCCTTGCCTGCAGCCTCGGCAGCGGCAGCATAAAGCTCTTGCGACTTGGCATCGTCGTGGTTAATCTCAGCCTGGAACGCAGCGTCCCACATCAACAAGCGAGCCTCAAGACCATATACACAGCCCAGGTCGGGCAGAGTGTAGTCTGTCTTTACAGGACTGTAGACGATATACTCCTTGGCCTTTTCGATATCTGACTTGATTTTAGCGACAATCTCGTCGTGAGGAAGACGCTTGTTTTGACGAGCCTCTTCGGGAGTCAGCGCCTCATCTACATAAGGCACGGTCAGCCCCAAGACCACATTGCCGTCCTCGTTCTTGTTGTCAGTAAAGATTTCATTGGGGAGGAACTCATACATACGAGCTATGTCGAGATAAAGCATGGCACGCTGAGCGAGAGCGCAACCGAGGTAGCCCTTCTGCTCGTCGGTAGCATTCTCCGGGTCAACGGCACTTATGATAGAGTTGACCGACATGATATAACTGTAGTAGAAATTCCAATGGAACTGGGTATTCATATACTTGCCGCCCATGGCACGATTCTCAGCCCAAGCCTTGAAATGGCTGTAACCGAGCTCACCTGTGTGATAGTAATCGCCAGTCATCATATCGCGGATAATCATCTGAGCCGGATAGCCGAAATAGCAGTGGCTGTCTGTGCGCCACACCTCGATAGACTTGGAGGGCATACCCATCACCATACCCTCAGTGGCTGATGCTGATTGCTGAACCTGCTCTTCAGTAGCCGTACCTCCTTGCGGAAAGGTCTCCTGAATACATCCAGTAAGGGTGAGTGCCATAAACGCACCTGTCAACCCTTTGTATATATAGTTTATTTTTTTCATTTTTATACTAAATTGTCTTAGTGATAATATCTTGCACCAAATCTTAGAATGTAATCTGCACACCACCATTGATAGTACGCATAGGGGCATACATCAAGCCGTTTGGCTCACCCTCGACAGAGAGGCGCGGATCAAGACCGCTACGTGCTGACCATGTGTAGAGATTGTCGCCTGATACGTATACACGCACCTTGTCCATATATGCCTTTCTCGTCCACTGCTTGGGCAGGGTATAGCCGAAGGTAAAGTTGCCGAATGTGAGGCATGATGCACTTGTGAGGAAGCGGTCTGAGCGAGACGCTGTATAGCTGTCACCAGGATTCAAGCGGGGTATGGTGCTTGAGGCGTTGTTTTCAGACCACGCGTTGAGGAGGTCCTTGTGGAAGCCATAGCCATTGTTGAGAGACATAAGACTTGCATACTCAGAATCGTATACCTTGCCACCGAGCTGATACTGGAAGTCGAGAGAGAGGTCCAGACCCTTGTAAGAGAAATTGAGGCCGAAACCACCGAAAGCCTTTGGCAGTACGTCGCAAACCATGTATGAATCTGCATCCGAACCAGAAGTAGTGGTATAGAAACCCTCTATCATATCCATGCCATTCTCGTCCTTCATGACAGAGCCCTCTGCGTCGAGCTTGTACTTTGTCTTGTAGTAAAGAGCCTTGCCGTACTGAGAGGGATCACCCTTGTCATCAATCAATTTCTGATACTTTGCAGGATCTGACTCCCTAAGTGCATCCAACTCGCCTGGAGCGAAGGTAGAAGTCCAAGTATTCTCGTTGTAGACACCGGCATACTTGGCAGTAGAATATGTATAACGGCTGCGACCCTCGGTATAAGCGTAGTTGGAACTTGTATAACCGAGAGAACGCTCGTAGGTATTAGTCTCGGGGTCGTATGACACGAGGGTACGAATCTTGCGCTCATCAGCCAACTCTGTCACACGGTTCTGGTTGGTAGAGATATTGGCATAGATGTTGAGGTTGAGGTCCTTGGTGCGAATTACGTCGCCGCTCAAAGAGAGCTCGAAGCCCTGGTTGCGCATATTACCGATATTGTCGTAGTAGCCCTGGTAGCCGTATGAAGGAGCGTAAGGCACGTATGAGATAAGGCCTGAAGTCTTGTTGTTGTAATACTCAAGACCACCAGTGAGGCGACCGCGGAAGAGGCTGAAATCAAAACCTGTGTTGAACTTGGAGCTTGTCTCCCAGCTGAGGTTCTCGTTCTTACCTGTAGTGCTTGGCACGAGAGAAACGTTGTTGTTGCTGTTGACGATGTCGTAACGGTTGGTATACATGTATGTGTAGACATCATCGTTACCGTTCTGGCCGTAAGAGAGTTTGAACTTCAACTCGTCAAGCCAGTTTGAGGTCTTCTCCATAAATTTCTCCTTGGTAATCATCCAGCCTGCACTTGCGCTCCAGAAGTTACCCCAACGATGATCTGGGTGGAACACACTTGAAGCCTGACGCACGTATGAACCCATGACTGTGTAACGCTCGTCGTAGACATACATCGCACGCATCAAAATCTGCTCAGTGTTGTACTTGGAGAGTGAAGAACCAGCACGGTCAAGCACAACGGCACCGTTCAACTCCGTATTATCCTGAGAGAACATGTTGTTCTTCTGAGCATAGAGATAGTCGGTGGTACGACGGAAATACTCGTGACCGACCATTGCCTCGACATCATGCTTGCCAAACTGACGATGCCAGTTGAGTCGCTGCTGGAAGTTGGTCACAAAGCGACGATCATTTTGCATGTATGTCATACCTTTGTTGGCTGCATACTGACCGAACCATGGGTTGGTGACGCTGTTTGAGCGTGACTCGCGGAAGAAGATATTGTTGATAGAAGTGAAAGTCAGGTGCTTTGTGATATAGGCGTCGAATGAGAAGTCGCCATTGAAAGAGTTACCCTGAGATCTGTTTTGGTTGGCAAGGAGGTCACCCACAGGGTTACCGGCCTGCGGACGTACAAGACCGAGCTGTGTGTCTGCGCCACCATAGTCATAGCCTTTGAGGCCAGATGCCTGATGAGTCAGGATATTGCCCTTCGCATCACGATAGAAGATAGGATAGATAGGGGCTATGTTGTGCATATAGAAGGGGTTGCCTACTGACGTGCGGCCCTCCTCATCGTCCATTGAGTTGGAGCTGAAGTGGTTGTAAGAGAGGTTGGTATTGAGGCGCAACCATTTCTTGAGCATATAGTCGGCCTTGACACGGGCTGAGAAACGCTCGTAGTCTGAAGCGTAGGTGATACCCTCGTTGTTGAGGTAGTCAAAGCTTGCATAGTAGCCGCCCTTGTCTGACGCACCGCTTGCAGAGAGAGAATACTGCTGACGCAGACCGCGATGATAGATTTCATCATCCCAGTTGTCGGGCACGAGGAGATATTGGTTGCCGTCGGCACCTGTCACCACATTGCCAAGAGTAGCATTAGGGTTGATCTTGCCGTTCTGACCGATGAGAGCCTGGCCTTGTGGTACATTATATACATTATAATGCAGACCCAACTCTGAGTTGTCGATGATATTGTCGTTTGCCCATCTCCATGCCGCAACGGGGTCTGTCTTGCCGCCCTGAGTCTTAGCATAGTTGTAAAGACCCTGATAGTATGTCTCATAGTAACCACGTGGGTCAGTGATGCGGTGATAGTCGGTAGAGCCTTTCATGTTTGAGCCCCACTTGGCCTCAAAGTTGATTGTCGCATCTTTGTGCTTCTTGCCGCTCTTGGTGGTGATAAGGATGACACCATTACCGCCACGGGCACCATACAATGCTGTAGAGGCTGCGTCCTTGAGCACGCTCATTGACTCAATATCGCTGGGGTTGATGTCGTTGAGGCTGCCTGAGAAGGGGCTGCCATCCACTACGTAGAGGGGCTCCATGCCTGACACCAATGAGTTGAAGCCACGGATACGTACCTGTGGTGTAGAACCGGGCTGACCGGTAGCGGTATTGATTTGCACACCTGCTGCCTTACCCTTGAGGGCATCGATAGCATTGGTCACTGAGACCTTGGCAATCTCGTCAGCTCCCACTATGGCTGCAGAACCTGTGAATGAAGATTTTGACTGCTTACCATAGGCTACGACCATCAACTCTTCGAGAGCCTTTGAGTCTGAGGTCATGGTGATGGTCATCTTGTTGCGGATAGAGGCCTCGACGGTCTCCATACCCATGAATGATACTACGACTTTCTTGATAGAAAGTGGCACGTTTTTAAGAACGAAGTTACCGTTGTTGTCAGTAACTGCACCAGTTGATGTGCCCTGCAACTTGACAGAAGCACCTGGGAGTGGCTCTCCAGTCTCGGCATCGATTACAGTACCTGTAACCACACGATTCTGGGCCAGCGCCATGCCTGCTGACAAGACAATGCAGGCAAGTAGCGAAAGAATTTTTTTACCCATGTTTAATCTATATTAGTTTAATTTTGTAATGCTTTTATGCTCTACAACATATTCTTTCAAGGCTAATCAAACGCAAAATTATTAAAAAAATCTTAATGCGCAAAG
>CALZJL010000088.1 GCA_945787625.1 uncultured Prevotellaceae bacterium | reverse complement strand
CCAACGTATGCAAGCTGAAGGAGGGTGTGAATCAGGCTACAATCATATTGCGTGAGTATCTTGGCATTGACGAGTATGGAGGTGTGGAACTCCCCGAAATACATGCCATTGACCTCACTACCATGAAAGAAGTGGCAGCACCCCTGCGCATGAACTCAAACGTAATGAATTTCCCCACAAACTATTCTCCCCTGTGGTCGGATGAGAACACAGACATGCCATTCTTCCTCGCCACCCGTGGCGCATATTATCCCAACAACTCTACCGACTATCTCTTTGCCCGCACTATCCTAAATGACGATCAGGTACTTGTGTTCAGTTTTCTACCTGTACCCCTACCCAGTAGTGTAGAGGAGTACAACGGAGCTCCAGCACGATATTGGTCGGTATGTTTCGGCTCAGCGCATGACACCCACTCTTATTACTCCGTATATGATGCCCAAGCCGATGTCCCCAAAGGGAAGAAATGCACATTTGTCGTCTGCATGAAACAGAACCCCCAGCTGTCTGAGATACGAAACAAAGTAAGCAAAGAGCGCACCGAAGGCAGGAACATACAATTGGTAGAGTGGGATCGAGAGAGGAAGTCTGTTGAGGGCAAAGAAATCGGCAACTGTATCGTCACCATGTATCGAAATATCTTGCCTGACAAGAACTGGGAACACTCTATCTCAAAGATGACCCCCACGCCGTATGGTGATCCTGTGAATACAGCCAAGGCTGACCCGAACAACATGATTGCCCACCTTGCACTGGGCGACTACGGACCTTATGGACATAAATACACTGTCGCAGAGTTCCTTGGCGATGGAATAAAAAACAACACTCCAATAGGACATAACAACTAAACAACAAGCCAAACATGAAACAACTAACCAGACTTTTTCTTACAGCAGCTCTACTACCGGTAGTAGCCTGCACTAACGACAAATTGGACGACAATGGCCAAAACAACGATGGCAAGCCAGACACAGAGCAGCCTGCTCTAAGCAAGGCCAACGTCCCAGCACGCAATCCATTTTTAGCTTCAGACCTTTACAGCATTACGCATTTCAATTCCGCGCAGACTGATGCCTTCCCATATACCGTAGCAGACGGCACATTCAGAGTTGACCCATACAGCTGCGAGGGCGGGTGGAGCGGTCCAGTAAACCTCATGACACTTTCGGCCGCACAAGAGGGTTATATGTGGGGAATGAGCAGTGACCGGGTATCATACTACAAGACCTCTGGCGGCACGTTTGTCAAACTGGATGAAGCAGCATTGCCAGGCACTGCGCTCAAGACGCAGGAACAACTCCAGATTCTCTCAGCCAAGTATGACAACGTCTCCGACCTATACAATGCCATCGTACCTTTCCTTGGCCAAAATCCCATGTTTGCCATTTCGAGCGGCAACTACGTACTATGCGACAGAGACAATTATGCCTACACCAACGTGGGTACAACCATAGCCCGATACAAACTCGTTGACGCATCACATCCAGAACAAGGTATCATGCTTGACCGTCAGCTCAACATAGCAGACGACATAGCTGGAGCGACCGTACTCGTAGGTGTAGTGATGACATACGACGGTTACCTGGTCGTAGGATACAATCGTGGGATAGTCATAACCGACCGCGAGCTAACGAAGGTTATCGACACCTGCCAACTCCCCGACGGTCAGGTCCTAACCAACTCCATTGCCGTAGACGAAACTGGCGGCATATATGTAGCGAGCAACAGCCATCTGCCCGAAGGAAAAGGCCTTATGCAAAAAATAATCTGGAGAAACGGCACACTTAGCACGAAAGAGTCCGATGGTGCATGGCAAGCCGAATACGACGGCGGTCCCAGCGCACCAAGCATAAAAATGGGCTATGGAACAGGCTCCACTCCAACCCTAATGGGATTTGGAGACGATGAAGACAAACTGGTCGTTATCACTGATGGAGGGAAGCGCATGAAGATTGTAGCATTTTGGCGAGACAACATTCCCGCTGATGCCAACGAGGTAGTGAGCGGCAGTCCACGCATTGCAGGCACTCGCGAGATAAGCTGCGGACTACCCTCCTCGACAGAATGGATCCAATCAGAACAATCTGTTGTATGTGCTGGTTACGGCGCCTTTGTGGTAAACAACATACTCAGCGAAGGAAACACGACAGGCGACAAAGTCGTCGACGTACTCGCCATCGGTCCGCTCATTGAGACACCAAAGGGGGTGGAACGTCTGCAATGGAATACCAAGGAGAACCGTTGGGAGACAGTATGGAGTCGTGCTGATGTGAGCTCCCCAAGCATGATACCAGCTGTAAGCACACAGTCGGAGATGGTTTTTGTCAACGGTTATAGCAAGACAGACGGTTGGGAAGTGACAGGTCTGGATTGGTATACTGGAACTACTCGTCATAGAGTCATCTTTGGCGACACAAGCCGAGGCAATGGGACATACGCCATCATACAGTACCTTGACAATGGCGATTTGCTGTTCAATTCAGTCAGCGGCCCCTTTAGGGTAAAACTCTAACCCTTCACACCACCGAAGAGCGTCAGCCTGTATACCCTCAGGTTGACGCTCTTCATTATCCATCACTTCCATAATCTTTGACCGCAGAGATTGTATCTCAGTCCGCCCTTGAAGACCACCACCGACTCCCCCACTATATATACGCCATCTGCAGGACTATAGCTCAACTCTGGCATACCTTCCACCGAAGTGTCATCGTCTGTCTCTGCCCTCTGCAATACTACGGCATACAGTGCGCTATAGCAAGGATTGGTATCGATATTCTTCAGCTGCACCTCCACGCAGAAATCACTTCCTGGCTCAATTACCACACCCTCCTGAGCGAAAGTCCATACCGTGCGCTGCCCAGGATTCTTATTGATATTACCCTCCAAAGCGGCAAATTCCGTGAGATTGTCCTCATCGGCTCCCGTCAGCACCGAGAAGCGAAACATTCGGTTGGTGCCCGCACCCTGATACGCACCCTGATAATTAACCGCTGCTATCTGGCAATGGATCCTGCCTATATGATAGTCGGTCGAAATGCCCGTCAGAGCAAATGGGATACGCCGCACCTCACCCACCGCTCCCGTAGAGGGCGAGATGTCAGTCTTGTCAGCCACGGCAGCCCCACTCCACGAATCCTTCTGATACGCAGACGTCAGCAACCTTGCCTCCACACCCTCTACCACATTGCCATCCTCGTCAGAAACAGTCACCCTCACGGGCGACACGCTGCGATCAAACGTCAACATGAGATACTCCTCGCCGTAGAGCGAGTCACCCGACTTGGGAGCAAACATAGCTACAAGGTTCTTATCCTCCGTCATCGTCGTAGAGTACACCATCTGGGTAGACACAATTGTCACCCCTTGTCGCCAACCCTTAAACACATATCCCTTAGCACACTTAGCCCTAACAGTAAGTTCAGTACCGCGCTCCACCTCCGCCGTTCCCGTATCATACCCATCGATAGTCGCCTCACCCCTACCATCAGAATTCACAGCCACCGACATACGGCGCGTCTCCCTTGGCGCGTCTACATATACTGGGAGGTCATACACCACGCCACTAACGTCATCATCGGCAACCGTTGAGCCATTCTGATCTATGCGTATACGTATGCGCCCACAGCCCTCGCCTGCACCGTCAGGCACGAGCAAGCGTACAGCTATATCCGCAGCCACGTCAGGCAATACCGTCTGCTCGAAACTCCCGTCGCCATCAAAGTCAGCACACACCGAGACCGCAAGCCCCGCCGTCTGCCACCCTTGCAGAACACCAGTTACATCGACCACACCCCCCGGCATCACCCGCGCACGCTCCTTGGTATACAGCACCCAGCGCGAATTGTTCACAGGCGAATAGTGCAACTCAGTCAGGACTCCCTCACCGCAGACATCTATGCGAGTGAGAGACGTATTCCCCGCCAGCGAGCCACACGGAATACGATATATACCAGGTATACACGCTCCGTCAGCAGCACTCAAGGCAAGACAGAGCGCCATACTCATCACAAAAATCAACAATCGTCTCATACGATACAATCAATTAGGCATGGTAATCTTAAACAACGAGCTCTCGGTATGCTCGGCACGGATTATCTCCTTCATTCTCTCTACCACATCTGGGAAATCCGCAGCCACATCCTTATCCTCATGAATGTCATTAGCCAAATCATACAGCCGACACACGCCCCTCGACACAACCAATTTCCAGTCGCCCATACGCAAACCCATCATGTCAGTCTCGTGGAACTCCCAATACAAAAACTCATGGCGACGCTGCTGCGCATCATTGCCCGTCAACGTATTGTAAAACGAAATACCGTCAAAATAATCCTCCGACGAAGAATTGTCGAGCGAATGCCTGCGAGCCTCCTCCTCCAGACCGACATAGTCAAGGAAAGTCGGCATAATATCATAAAACGCCAACTGATGGTCATTCACAGTCCCCGCAGGCACACCAGGCCCACAGCAGATAAACGGAATACGTATACCGCCCTCATAGGTCGAACGCTTCCTACCTTGCAGGAGTCCGTCGCGGTTAAACCACCCTGGATCTGCCCCACCCTCCTCATGCGGACCATTGTCGCTCGTGAAGATAATCAGGGTATTGTCTGCCAAGCCCTTCTCCTCAAGCCTCTTGCGAATCTCCCCGACATAAGCATCCAGACGTGTAATCATTGCAGCAAACTGAGCGTGCGAATTTGAATTCTTGTAGTACCAGCTGCCGTAGTTGCCACCAAAAGCCTTATCGTCACACCTAAACGCCTCCGTATACCGCTGCAAGATACTATCGTTAGGCTGCCACAACTCCGCGTGAGGCAAAGTGTAAGTAAATATGCCCAAGAATGGCTCCCCCTTGTCCGCCATGCGGTCTATCCACTCCAAGGCATAGCGATGTATCAAATCTGCACTATACTGGCTGCGGAGCTCAAAATCCGCATTGCCACTGAAGACTGCAGCGTGCTCCACGTTCTGCTCCATCACCTCCGCTACCACATGACTGTCGCCACGTCCCTCTGGGTCATAGCGATTTATGAAGTTGGGATAGTACGTATGAGCCTGAAACTGGCATATGGGCCCGTAAAAACAATCTATGCCTCGCTTGTTGGGCAGCGACGACGAGCTACTGGTGCGATAACGCCCCGTATCCGTATTGCCATCGGCATCTACCGCATACGTGTCGGGATAGTCCGAATTCCAATATCCACCAGCCCATTTGCCAAACATACCCGTATTGTAGCCAGCACGCTTGAATATCTCAGGGAGAATCTCATGAGTCATCAGATACGGCTCCTGGCCTATGATGGGATAGTCCCTCTGCGTGCCATACATGTTGTCGCGCATACCGTCCTTCCAGTACTCGCGGTTGCCACGCACATGACCATGTCCAGAATGCTGCCCCGTCATAAACGAAGCCCTCGATGGGGCACTGACAGGACTGCCGGCATAAGCCTGTGTGAAACGCATACCCTCAGCCGCCATGCGGTCGATATTAGGGGTAGAAATCAACTGCTGGCCGTAGCAGCCCAAATCACCATATCCCATATCATCACACATTATGTAGATGATATTCGGACGCGCACCCTGCGCAAATGCCATGGAGGGAATCAGTCCCGCTAATGCAGTAAAGAGTCTTTTCATACAAAAAATGTTATTGTTTGGGGACAAAGATACGATTAAGTGAGGGGAAAACCAAATTTATTTGAGTTTTTCC
>CALZJL010000087.1 GCA_945787625.1 uncultured Prevotellaceae bacterium | reverse complement strand
CTCCAAAGCGAAGACCCCGACCGCCTGCTCGACGGAGAGATGCAAGTCAACTTTGCCCTCGACCGACAGCTACGCGACCGCAAATACCCCTTCACCCGCCTCAAAGGCCGCGACGTCAACACCCTCATCTTCCCCAACCTCACCAGCGCCAACGCAGCCAGCAAACTCATACAATACATGGCCAGTGAAGTCGAAGTCATCGGTCCCCTCCAGATGGGTCTCAACAAGCCCATACACTTCACCGACTTCGAAAGCAGCGTCCGCGACATCGTCACCATCACAGCCGTAGCCGTAATCGACGCCATCGTAAGCAAACGTAGATAGCCACAAGGCTGGAAATAAAAACACACAGGAGACAGCGCCCCCACACAGCACTATCTCCTGTTTTCTATCCTCAATAAACAAAACAAACGACTCACCCCAGCAAAGCATTCATACGCGCGATATACTTGCCAATGATATCAAACTCAAGATTTACCACACTCCCCACCACAATATCATGGAAATTAGTATGCTCAAAAGTATACGGAATGATACACACCTGGAAAGAATCATCAGCAGGCCTGCACACCGTCAGACTAACACCATTGACCGTCACACTCCCCTTGTCAACACACAAGTAGCCACGCTTCACCATATCCCTACACGTCTCATACCTAAACGTAAACTGGAAGCTCCCATTCTGATTCTGCACGTCCACACATACAGCCGTCTGATCCACATGCCCCTGCACGATATGCCCATCAAGACGACCATTCATCAACATCGAACGCTCCACATTCACCACATCCCCCACCTTGAGCAGCCCCAGATTCGAACACTCAAGAGTCTCCCTCATCGCCGTGACCACATACGAGCCCTCCACGAGATCAATACCAACCACCGTCAGACACACCCCATTATGCGCCACACTCTGGTCAATCCTCAACTCCGACACAAAACTACACGTGAGTGTAAAATGAACATTATCACCCTCACGCACGATGCGCAACACACGCGCACCCTCTTCGACAATTCCGCTAAACATATAAGCAATCGATTAAATTAACAATGCAAAAGTAACTATATAATTTTACTTTTTTGACATTTTGACAATTATTAATATAGATAAAGAGAAAACCTTTAAACCTTTTGCGTAAATTTGTATCAAAAGAAGCGTGAAACAACCGACATATAACCCCCAAAACCGATGAACAAAAAACTATTACTCATCGCCATGAGCGCCATGATTGCCACGTCCGCCACGTCGCAAGAAACATGGACCCTCGACCAGTGCATACGCTACGCCCTCGACAACAACGTCACCGTACAGAAAAACCGCGTCCAAGAGCAGACAGGCGAAGAAGCCCTCGCCCAAGCCAAAGCAAGCCTCTGGCCCAGTCTGAGTTTCAGCACCTCACACGGCATCACCTACCGCCCCCTCGACGACGGATCGAGCATACGCGTAGGCGAAAGTCAGGTCCTCAACCAAAGCAAGAAACTCAGCAGCAACAGCTCGTACAGCATCGGCATGAACTGGACCGTATGGGACGGTGGCGTCAACTACAAACAAGTCGAAGCCCAGCGCCTCACCAACCAGCAAAACCGCCTCACCACCCAGACCAGCGAGCTCAGCATCCAAGAACAGATAGCCCAGCTCTACATACAGATACTCTACACACGCGAAAGCATCAAAGTCTCCGAAGAGCTCGCCGCCACAGCCCGTCAGCAATACGAACGCGGCGAAGAAATGCAACGCCAAGGACAGATGTCCAAAGCCGACGTCGTCCAGCTCCAAGCCCAATGGGAAAGTGCCAAATACGACATCGTCAACAACCAGACCACCCTCAGCAACTACAAACGACAGCTCAAGAACCTCCTCCAGCTCGACCTCAACACCCAATTTGACATAGCCGACACCCCCCTGGACGACGAAGCCATCATGACTCCCATACCCACAGCCAGCAGCGTCTACGCTGAGGCCCTCTCCACCCGTCCAGAGATCAAAAACGCCCAGCTCGACATCGAAAGCGCCGAGCTTCAATACAACATAGCACGCCGCGGCTACTACCCCACCATCGGCATCAGCGCAGGCATCAGCGACAGCCACAACACAGGCAGCGACAACACCATTGCCCAGCAGCTCAAAGGCAACCTCAACATGAGCGCGTCCGTCAACCTCAGCATACCCATCTGGGACGCCCGCAAGACCAAGACCGCCAAAGCCAAAGCCCTCCTCCAGAAGACCAACGCCGAGCTCGAACTCCAGAACCAGCAAAACCAACTCTCCAGCACCATCGAGCAATACTGGCTCAACGCCACCAACGGCCAGCAAAAATTTCTCACAGCCAAAGCCAAAGCCACCAGTCAGAAAACCAGCTACGAACTCGTCAACGAACAGTTCAACAACGGACTCACCAACGTAGTCGACGTACTCCAGAGCCGCGATCTCATACTCACCGCCGAGCAAGACATGCTCCAAAGCAAATACACCACCCTCTACAACATAGCCCTCCTACGATTCTATCAAGGCAAAGAACTACAACTATGAATAAACAACTCACCCTTGCTGCCACACTTGCAGCACTCATGCTGAGCTCATGCAAGCCAGCCACCCAAAACACCATCGAAGAGCAAGAAGCCGCCCCACGCGACATCACCACAAGCATCACCGCCACCGGCACCATCGAGCCCGTGACCAGCGTCGAAGTCGGCACCCAAGTCAGCGGCATTGTCAGCAAGCTCTACGTCGACTACAACAGCATCGTCAAAGCAGGCCAAGTCATCGCCGAGCTCGACAAGACCAACCTCATCAGCGAGCTCGAATCAGCCCAAGCCATGCTCAGCAGCGCCCAAAGCGACTACGAATACCAGAAGCTCAACTACGAACGCTACAAGAACCTCTACGACAAAGGCCTCATCAGCGCCAACGACTACGACAAAGCCAAACTCTCCTACGTCCAGTCCAAGCAGACCGTCAGCCAACGCCTCGAAAGCGTCAAGAAAGCCAAGACCAACCTCGGCTACGCCACCATCACCAGCCCCATCGACGGCATAGTCCTCAGCAAAGAAGTCGAAGAAGGCCAGACCGTAGCCGCCAGCTTCAACACCCCCACCCTCTTCCAGATAGCCCAAGACCTCACCCAGATGCGAGTCATCGCCGACGTTGACGAAGCCGACATAGGCGACGTACGCGAAGGCCAGCGCGTCAGCTTCACCGTCGACGCCTTCCCCAACGACACCTTCGACGGCCAAGTCACCCAAGTCCGACAGCAAGCCACCACCACCAGCAACGTCGTCACCTACGAAGTCGTCATCACCGCCCCCAACGACGACCTCAAGCTCAAGCCTGGTCTCACCGCCAACGCCACCATCTACACCCTTGAGCTCCACGACGCACTCAGCGTCCCCTCCAAAGCCCTCCGCTTCACACCCGACCAAGCCATGCTCAGCGACGATGAGACCATCGACGACGCAGCCCACGCAGCCAAATCCAAAGTCTGGATCAGGCAAGGCAACACCATCAAGTCCGTCCCCGTAGAGATTGGTACCACCAACGGCAGCATCACCCAGATAAAGAGCGGCATCACCCCCGGCACCAAAGTCATCACCGCCATACAAAGCAACACACCCGAAGAAGTGCAAGAAGCCGCCAGCAACCCCTTCATGCCCAAGCACAAAAAGAAAGACAAAGAGAAAAAAAGCTAACCCCGAGCCATGGCAGAGTTTAAAGAAAACACCAACATCGATTCCAACGGCCGCAAGTGCGTCATCGAGCTAAAAGACGTACGTCGCGACTTCAAGGTAGGCGACGAGACCGTCCACGCCCTACGCGGCATAACATTCAAAATCTACGAAGGCGAGTTTGTCACCATCATGGGCACCTCAGGCTCAGGCAAGAGCACCCTCCTCAACCAGTTAGGCTGTCTCGACACCCCCACCAGCGGCGAATTTTACCTCGACGGAGTCTCCGTCAGAGGTATGAAACGCCGCGAGCGAGCCGTCCTACGCAACCGCAAGATAGGCTTCGTCTTCCAAAACTACAACCTCCTGCCCAAGACCACCGCTGTCGAAAACGTCGAGCTTCCCCTCATGTACAACCGCAACTACAACGCCCGCCAACGCCGCGAAGCCGCCATTAAAGCCCTACAAGAAGTAGGCCTCGGTAATCGCCTCGAACACAAGTCAAACCAGATGAGCGGCGGACAGATGCAACGCGTAGCCATAGCCCGTGCCCTCGTCAACAACCCCACCGTCCTACTCGCCGACGAAGCCACCGGCAACCTCGACACCCGCACCTCCTTCGAGATGCTCGTCCTCTTCCAGCGACTCCACGCCGAAGGCCGCACCATCATCTTCGTCACCCACAACCCCGAGATAGCCCAATACTCCAGCCGCAACATCATGCTCCGCGACGGCAAGATACGCCAAGACACATACAACACCAACATACTCTCCGCCGCCGAAGCACTCGCAGCCCTCCCCCAACCCCAAGACGACTAACACACACACACGTACACTATGAGTATCCTCAACCTATTTCGAGTAGCAATCACAGCCATACTCAGCAACAAAAGCCGCACCCTACTCTCCACCCTCGGCATCATCATCGGAGTAGCAGCCGTCATCATCATGATGGCTATAGGCCAAGGCTCCAAAGAGCAGACCCGCGCCGAGCTCTCCAAGATGGGCACCAACCTCCTCACCATACGCCCCGGAGCCGACATGCGAGGCGGTGTCCGCCAAGACCCCAGCGCCATGCAGACCCTCAAGCAGCCCGACTACGAAGCACTCCTCACAGAGCTCACCCTCGTCACCAATATCAGCCCCGAAGTCAACTCCAGCGGTCAAGTCATCTACGGCAACAACAACACCACCAGCACCATCTACGGAGGCAATTCCAGCTACCTCGACATACGCCTTTGGGAGATCAGCGACGGCGACAACTTCGACGACGACGACATCAAGAAAAGCTCCAAAGTCTGTCTCGTGGGCACCACCGTCGTCAAAGAACTCTTTGGCGACAAAGACTACGACGCCGTCGGCAAGACCATACGCTTCAAGAGCATACCCTTCCGCATCATCGGCATACTCAAGAGCAAAGGCTACAACTCATGGGGCATGGACCAAGACAACGTCATCATCGCCCCCTACACCACCGTCATGAAGCGCATCAACGCCCAGACCTACTTCTCCAGCATTCTCGCCAGCGCCATCAGCGAAGACAAGAGCGACGCCGCCATCGACGAAATCACCAAAGTCCTACGCCGCACCCACAAGATCAAACCCGGCCAAGACGACAACTTCAACATCCGCTCCCAGCAAGAATGGATGGAAACCATGTCCTCCACCATGGACTCCATCACCCTCATACTCGTCGTCGCCGCCGCCTTCTCCCTCCTCGTAGCCGGCATAGGCATCATGAACATCATGCTCGTCAGCGTCACCGAGCGCACCAAAGAGATAGGCCTCCGCATGAGCGTCGGAGCCCGCGGCATAGACATCAGTCGCCAGTTCCTCATCGAAAGCATACTCATCAGCCTCTCAGGCGGCGTCATCGGCGTCATCCTCGGCTACCTCGCCAGCTGGGGCGCCCAAGCCCTCGGACTCCCCGCCACAGTCCCCCTATGGAGCGTCCTCGTCAGCTTCGGAGTCTGCGCCGCCATCGGACTACTCTTCGGCTACGTCCCAGCCCGCAAAGCCGCCATGATGGACCCCATCGAAGCCATCAGATACGAATAA
>CALZJL010000086.1 GCA_945787625.1 uncultured Prevotellaceae bacterium | reverse complement strand
TAAAACTACTATCTCAAAGTCTTTGTATTACTTCTCGATTGTGCAGATGCTTACGCGGTTCCAATCTGGCTCGCTGAATGTGTTGCCTACACCACAGCCCTGAGCCTCGATGCGGCTTGCATCAATCTTGTAACGCTTAACGAGCATGTTCTTGACTGCGTCAGCACGCTTCTGAGCAAGACGCTCGTTGAACTCCTTAGAACCCTCTGGGCTTGCGTAACCCTTGATGGCTACCTTAGCCTTGTCGTTGTTGCGGAGGAATGTAGCGATGCGCTCTACGTTTGGCTGCTGAGCTGCTGAGATTGTGCTCTTGCCCTGTGCGTAGTATACGTAGCACTCCATGCCGTCGTTCTGCTTAACTGTGACAACCTCTGGCTTGCGGTTCTTGAGCTCGTTAACCTGGTTCTGGAGAGAAGCAACCTGTGCCTGTGCCTTAGAAGCCTTGTTGCAGCACTCGTCCTTCTCGGCCTGAATCTTGGCGATTGTAGCGTTGAGGGCATCGATCTCTGCCTGGCTACGTGGGGTAACCTTTGTGAATGTTGTTGTACCATTGCTTGTTGTGAAGTGGTAAACAACACCGGCTGTTACTTCGAAACTGCCTGTGCCGTCGAGGAAGAGGTTTCTCTGACCGCCCCATACGCATGCGGGGTTAACTACGACAGCCCAGTTACGCTTCTTGCCGAGGTTGAAGTTGAACTCCATACCTGCGCGGAAGTTTACGTAGTTGTTGAATACTGTACCTGCACCTGCTGGAGTTGGATCTGTTGGATCAAGTGGGTGTGCGAACTCACCGAACTTGTGGCTGTAGCCGATACCTGCGTATGCTACTGGCTCAAAGAAGCGGCGTGTGCCGTTGAACTTGAAGAGGTTGATGACATTAACCTTACCGTATACGTTTACGTTGACAGCGTCTACGATGGTGCTTGTGTTGTGCCACTCGCCTGAACCGAAAGCTACGCGTACGTCAGCTCCGGCACCCAACCATGGTGTGAAGTACTTGTCTGCACCTACGAGTACTACAGGTGACCAGTCCTTCATGTCGTTGAAGTTGGCAATAGCACCTGCCTGCAGTGTCACAGACCAATTGTCAGTAAACTTGCTTGAACCAGCATAGTTTGTCTGCTCCTGAGCATTTGCTGCTACACCAGCAAGTGCAAATGCTGCAATCATTGCGATTTTCTTCATCTTTTGTTAGTTTTAAAACTTTAACTTATTATTACTATAGTAGTTTTTTCGTCCTACATTTGCTGCATAACGCCTATAATATCACGTTCGCACTGCAAAATTACAACAATTTTTGAAATATCAAATACAAATCTTGATTTTTGTGCTCGATTTATACTTTTTTTGCGTTTTTCTGTACAATAATTTGGTGACTACTCTCGTTTTTGCGTGTTTTCAAGTTTGATAGAAGTTGTGTTTTCAACAATTCTGCTACCAGCGTGAGGCTGGTAGCAGAATATGTGTGGCGTTATATGTGGTAACGTTGAGGACAATGTCTATTCTTCAAATCCGTTGGGATTGTTTTTCTGCCAATTCCATGAGTCGCGACACATGTCTTCGATGCCGTACTGTGCTTCCCAACCGAGTTCGGCTTTGGCTTTGGCTGGGTTGCAGTAGCATGTGGCTATATCGCCTGGGCGGCGTGGCTTGATGCTGTATGGCACGGGGACTCCGTTGGCTTTCTCAAAGGCTTTGACGACGTCGAGCACGCTGTAGCCGTGGCCTGTGCCGATGTTGTAGATGGCTATGCCTTTCTTCTCTACGATGGCTTTGAGAGCCGCTACGTGAGCTCTGGCGAGATCTACTACGTGGATATAGTCGCGTACACCGGTGCCGTCATGGGTGTCATAGTCATTGCCGAAGACTCCGAGTTCGGCGCGTTTGCCTACGGCTGTCTGTGTGATGTATGGCATGAGGTTGTTGGGGATTCCATTGGGATTCTCTCCGATGGTGCCTGACTTGTGTGCTCCGATTGGGTTGAAGTAGCGCAACAGGACGATGTTCCATTCGTTGTCTGCCTTCTGTACGTCCATGAGGACTTCTTCGAGCATTGACTTGGTCTGTCCGTAGGGGTTGGTGCAGTGACCTTTTGGGCACTCCTCGGTGATGGGGATAATGGCTGGGTCTCCGTATACGGTAGCTGACGAAGAGAATATGATGTTCTTGCAACCGTTCTTGCGCATTACGTCAAGGAGGACGAAGGTGCCGTTCATGTTGTTTTCGTAGTACTCGAGTGGTTTGGCGCATGATTCGCCTACAGCCTTGAGCCCTGCGAAGTGTATGCAGGCGTCAAATTTGTGCTCATCAAACACTTGCTGTAGCCCTTGGCGATCACGTATGTCAACCTTGTAGAAAGGCACTTCCTTGCCGATTATCTTGGCAACGCGTTTGAGGGAGATGGGTGAAGAGTTGTCGAGGTTGTCGACTACCACTGCTTCGTGACCAGCTTCGGTGAGCTCGATGAGTGTGTGGCTTCCGATGAAGCCTGCACCTCCAGTAAGAAGAATCTTCATGTCGTATGTTTGTTTTAGGGTTAGTATTTTCGTATCGTGTGTCACAAAGTTAGCAAAAACTATCGTATATACAAAGGCTTTTGCAGTTTATTTTGTGGTCTAATATTAAATAAGGTATGGATTAGTGAGTTTTTCTCTTGCAATGGTGGTCTTGGGACCGTGTCCGGGTAGGACTATGGTGGTTTCGTCGAGGGTGAGTAGCTTGTCGTGGATGCTCTCTATCTCTTGCTGGTAGGATCCGCCTGGGAGGTCTGTGCGCCCTATGCTCATGTTGAACAGTGTATCGCCCGAGAAGAGCAGCTTGAGACTGGGTATGTGGAGGCAGACGCTGCCGGGGCTGTGACCTGGGGTGTGAATGACGTGTATCTGGTGTGTGCCGATACTGAGTGTGCCGCATTGGTCGTAATAGCTCATCTGCGGTAGGGGACTGTCGGGCTTGATATGAAACCACTGCCAGAGCATCTCGGGGACGGAGGCGTAGGTCGTGGCATCGTCGCGGTGGCAGTATGGGTGAATCGCATAGGTCTCGCTGACGAAGGGGAGACCGACGACGTGGTCAAAATGTGTGTGGGTCTGAAGTGCGTATTTGAGTTTTAGATGTTTGTCGCTGACGAAGAGGCTGATGGCGGCTTTCTCGCTGCTGGTCCATGCGCCACAGTCTATTATGGCTGCCTCTCCGCTGACTTCGTCCCATACGATGTAGCAGTTTTCCTGTACGGGATTGACGCAGAATACTTGGTAGTTCATGGGGCTTAGAGTGTGACGTAGACTACTTTCTTGGTTTGGAAGAACTCCTCTTCGTAATAGTCTGACAGGGGTGTTATGATTGTTTGTGACTTGAGCGGCATGATCTCTCTATCAAGTTCGCCTCCCTTGAGGCAGATGAGCCCGTTTGGCATGGCGTTGCGTTGATGCGAGGCGATGTTCTTGCGCACGAGTCTGACGAGGTCGGCGAGCGGCATTACCGCTCTGCTGACTACGAAGTCGTACTTGTCCTTGATTTGCTCTGCTCTGGTCCACTCTGTCGTGACGTTGGCGAGGTTGAGGCTGTTTGCAACCTGTTCGCAGACGTGTATTTTCTTGCGTATGCTGTCTACGAGGTGAAAGTGTACTTCGGGGTAGAGTATGGCGAGGGGAATGCTCGGGAAGCCTCCGCCGCAGCCTATATCCATGATGTTAGTGCCGTCTTTGAAACCGTAGACTTGAGCTATGCCGAGCGAGTGCAGGATGTGTCGCTCGTAGAGGTTGTCCATGTCTTTTCGAGAGATTACGTTGATTTTCGAATTCCAGTCGCGGTAGAGCTGGTCGAGAGCTTCAAATCTGGATTTCTGCTCGTCGGTGAGGTGAGGAAAATATTTGTTGATGATTTCTGCCTTCATTACAGATAGAGGAGATGAGTTGTGTGCAAGAAAGTTGTTGTTGGAGAGATTGTCTCCCCAACAACAATATGTGTGACATTACAGACCTAATGACTGCTTGATGTTTTCGACTTTAGATTTAGCCTTTTCTATCTCGCTGGGGTAGCATTTAGCGCATTCGATTGTGCCTTTCACTTCACAGTAGAACTTTATCTTGGGTTCCGTACCAGAAGGACGTACGCTTATCTTCGTGCCGTCCTGACAGAACCATTGCAGTACGTTGCTCTTGGCAGGCATGTCGAGCGGACTTGTGTTGCCCTCGCCATCTGTTTGGGTAAGAGCCTGATAGTCTTTGGTCAGAACGACCTTGCTGCCTGCAATCTCTTTCGGGGCCTTGCCTCCACGGAAGTCGGCCATCATCTGCTTGATTTCGTCAGCTCCGCTCTTGCCTGGCTTAGTGACGTTGATGGTATGTTCGTATGAGAAGCCGTACTCCTTGTAGATGTCCATGAGCAAGTCATAGAGGGTCTTGCCCTGGTCCTTGGCCCATGCTGCTATCTCGCAGATGAGACAGATTGAGGCTGGTGCATCCTTGTCGCGGACTTTATCGTAGGGTAGGAAACCGAAGGACTCTTCGCCTCCGCCGATGTATTTCTGCTTGCCTTCGCTCAGGGCTATCTCGCGAGCTATCCACTTGAAGCCTGTGTAGCAGTCGCGGAGCTCAACGCCCTCCTTTTTAGCCATCTCAGCAATGACCTCGGTAGTGACAATGGTCTTGACGAGGAAGTCGCTTGGCTGGAGTGTGCCGAGTGCCTTCTTGTTTTTGATGATATAATAGACGAACATCATGGCTGTCTGGTTGCCGTTGATTATAGTCCATTGCCCTTGTGGGTCACGGCAGACGATAGCGAGACGGTCAGCATCGGGATCTGTGGCTACAACGAGGTCGGCATTGAGTTTTGTGCCGAGCTTCATACCGAGTGTCATGGCCTCGGCATTCTCTGGGTTGGGAGACACTACGGTGGGGAAATTGCCATCGACAACCATTTGCTCGGGAACCACGTTGATGTTCTGGAATCCCCATGAGCGCAAGCAGAGTGGTACGATGACGCGTCCGGTGCCGTGCATTGCACTATACACGATGTTGAGGTCCTTCTGACGCAAGATTACGTCTTGGTCCACCATAGCCTCCTTGACAGCACTCATGTAGTCATAGTCCATCTCACCACCGATGATCTGGATGAGATCCCAGTTTGCTTCAAACTTGACATCTTCGATGCTTACCTTGTTGACTTCGTCGATGATACCTTTGTCATGGGGGGCGAGTACTTGAGCACCGTCAGCCCAATAGGCCTTGTAACCGTTGTATTCCTTGGGATTGTGTGAAGCCGTGACGTTGACGCCAGCCACAGCACCCAATTGACGTATGGCAAATGAAATCTCTGGTGTAGGACGCAGACTCTCGAAAAGGTACGCCTTGATACCATTGGCAGAAAAGATAGCTGCTACGCTTTCGGCATACATACGTCCGTTGTTGCGGCAGTCATGACCAACGACCACGCTCTTGCCTCCCTCGGGGAACGCTTTGTTAATGTAGTTGGCAAAACCTTGGGTAGCCATACCTACGATGTATTTGTTCATGCGGTTAGTACCCGCACCCATGATGCCACGCAGACCTCCTGTGCCAAATTCGAGAGACTGGTAGAAAGCGTCAATCAGCGCAGTCTTGTCTTCAGATTCCAACATCGCTTTCACCTCAGCCTTGGTTTCATCATCGTAGAGGGGGCTGTCTAACCACTTCTGTGCAACTTCGGTACACTTTTTTATGAGTTCTTGGTCCATAATAGATAGAATTAATGAATTATATTTTCGTTTCCGCTGCGTAAAGATACAAAAAA
>CALZJL010000085.1 GCA_945787625.1 uncultured Prevotellaceae bacterium | reverse complement strand
GAATAATGAGTAGTATTATCAAGTGTTTCATAATAGATTAGTAATTTCAATAACACCTTTTTCGGTAAAGTCTTTCCATACACCACCCCAGTGGCGACGGAATTCTGTGGTAAAGGTAAGAATATTTCCCGAGAGAGCAAAACAAAACTGGACTTTGTTGTATAAAAATCACATATCTCACAACTAAAAACAAGACCTTTTCCATTTTACACGATAATTCCAGTTTTGTCGTGAAGCGGTATAAACTACATGTTTGCGGAGTATGCGATACAAGTCGATAGAGCGCGAGGAGGCTCTGAAACATCTGTTGGCTGCGAATTCGTTGACTATATCTGTGATTCGAGGATTGTCTGCATCGTGTATCCTGACAAGAAACTCCATGGCATCGTTTGCGTTGCGAAACAATGGTTGCAGTTCGTCGAGCAATTTCTGGTTGGGGACGCTGGTGTGCTCCAGTGCTGGCTGTAGCAGCAGGACTGGCGGCCTTGCGTCGTGGGGCTCGTCTGTATGGCCTACGGTGCGAATGAACTCGCTTATGGTGAAGTTGATGCGCCTGACTCCTGTCGTTATGTCTACTATGTCTTTGATTCTGACTAACACGGTGTCTCCGATGAGGAGTCTGTCGGTGTACTCCTCTGGAACGTCGATACGCATTTCGGAGGGAAAACTTGGTCTGCTGTATTTCATGGCACAGAAATAGGGCATATCAAAATCTGATATGCCCTAAGATTATCGTTTGGGGTTGGTATGTTTTGATTGCCGAACATTGATAATGGATAAAAGTACAAAAGTCAAAACTCGAAGCCACACACCCCCCCCTGTGTGTCTTTTCTCGCGCGTATATATAAAGGACTAAAAAAATACCTTATTAATTATTATTTATATATAATGTATGGGCCAAGGGGGGAGTCACTATGTTAGTTTTGTCTTTTGTCCTTTTATCCATTGTGAAGACGCGCTGGAGCATCATCAGTCGAAGTCTTCTTCGTCGATGCCGAGTTCGTGGGCGATGAATTTGACGGCTCGCGGGGGGAGGAGCTTTCGTGTGTGCGCGACACCGAGGGCGGAGATTTGCTGTCGGTGTGCGAGCATCCATCGGCGGAGTAGCTCGGTGCTGATGCCTGCGGCGCGTGCGATTTGGTCTTTGGTCTTGGTCTCCCTTAGGTCGCCCTTAGGTGTCCCTTACAGATCTGCGCGAAATGGTGGTGTTGGCTCGGGGGAATGTGGGTGATGCTATGGTGGTGGTGTGTGTGTGATTGGGTTTGTTTTACCGAAAAAATCTTGTGTGTTATGGGTAAGCGTGAGACTTGGAAATTTATCATTCAGACTGTGATTGCGATTTTGTCGGCGATAGCGACTTCGTTTGGAGTAGCGAGTTGTTTGTGAGGTTATAAGGTTATAAGGTTATTTTTGAGGTTATAAGGTTATAAGGTTTTGAGGTTTTGAGGTTATTTTGTGAGGTTTTAAGGTTATAAGGTTTTGAGGTTGTTTTGTGAGGTTAGCTGCATACTATGTGAAGATGTAATGTGTGATAGGGAGGGGGTGACAATGGATAAAAGGACAAAAGTCAAAACTCGAAGCCACACACCCCCCTCCCTTTTTTTGTTCCTTTCATTTGCTTTTCCGCTCACTTAACCTTGAGCTTGACTCTGACAGGCACTCTGCGTAGCTCCCAAACAACAAAAAATATCGGCATCCTTGCGTAATAAACACTTTTTGTATTTACTCTGCTTTGGGGACTTTGTCTGCCTATTTCTGCCAGCATGGATGGGGATGAGGAGCAGTTTCTTGATGCTCCCTCCAGATTTCTTCAGCCAAATATTTGTCACTGCGACAATGCAAATCTGCGACTCCCTCTTCAATCATATCAGCTGTTTCTGAATTATAA
Organism: uncultured Prevotellaceae bacterium; assembly: GCA_945787625.1. The sequence continues at coordinate 3,892 of CALZJL010000085.1, read as the reverse complement.
TATATATCTGTCGCTTCATCAATCGATACACCATACATTTCACAAATACAAAGAATAATTCTAGCACACTGAGCACTTCTCATTACTTGTTTGCCATCTTCACTCATATCTGTTCACAATTTATATAGGTAAGACATTCACGCAACATTCTTTCTGTGCGTATACAATATTGTATATCAACAATAACATTAGATGAATGGTATAGTTTCATGCTTCTAAAACTCCTTTCTCCCTCATGTATTCAGTAAGATCTTCCATCAAGTATCTAGAGCTGAACGTATGAAGCACATCGTATGAGGGAACGATGTATTCATATAAAATACCTGATGCTTTTAAACGGCCATAAATTTCCTTTTGTGGCAATTTCAGCTGTATGGAAAGTTTGCTTATGCAAAACGTCACAAATTCAAGTGTCTTTTTATCCATAATATCTTACCTAATTATAATATTATACTAATTATTTGTCCTGCTTATATAGCATAGTTATAAGCAAAAGTAATAAGAATATATGAGAATAAAGACGATTTTGTTGATTTAGTTCGATTTTTCCTAAAAATAATCTCGAAAGATTGAACTTTCATTTGCTTTTCCGCTCACTTAACCTTGAGCTTGACTCTGACAGGCACTCTGCGTAGCTCCCAAACAACAAAAAATATCGGCATCCTTGCGTAATAAACACTTTTTGATTAACTTTGCAAAGAAAATTAAAATATTCTAACGCGCAATGATGAGACTCTTTTTTGTATTTACTCTGCTTTTGGGACTTTGTCTGCCTCTTTCTGCAAACGCGGAAGGCGATGACGAACAGTTTCTTGATGGCTATGACCATTCGCTCCAAAACTATTTGACAGAACGATTTGCAGGACGTCAGAGCAATCAGGACTCCCCTAAAGGCTCGGTGGGAAAGAAATGGAAAATTGACGATTACGTCACTGTGCCCAAGTTCGGCGGATATATCGTGGGAAAATATGAGTATTCGAGCGGCAAGGGACATACCAACGAGTTTTCGCTTCGTCTGCTGCGTCTGTATGTGGACGGCACGGTATTCAAGCATTTCAAATATCGCGTACAGATGGAGGTCTGCGGTCAGCCTGGAGGGAATGGCACGGGAGCGCGAGTGATTGATGCCTACATCGACTGGACGCGCTTCTCATGGCTCGGCATCAAGGGTGGAGAGTTCAAACGTTGTTTCTCGTTCGAGAATCCAATGAATCCTTGGGACATCTCAAATGGTGACTATTCTCAGTTAACCAAACACATGACCAACCTTGGCAGCAGCGCGCTATACCCTGGCAATCATAACTCTGGCGGACGTGACCTCGGCATACAGCTACATGGCGACCTATTCAAGAACTCACAGACGGGTCATCATTATCTGAGCTACCAGATGGGTGTATATAATGGTCAGGGCATCAACGTTGGCGACAAGGACAAGGAGAAGGACTATATTGCCAACGTCCAGGTGCAGCCTCTCAAGGGGTGGAAGATTGGAGTATTTGGTTGGCATGGCAGTTTTACCACCCAGACGGGCGAGGTGAAGAATACTACTTATTTCAACCGTTGGGCCGTAGGTACGAGCTACGAGAGCAGTCGTGCGAGCCTTCGTGCCGAGTATGCACGCAATCATAACACTACGGGGTTGCGTGAGGTGTCAGACGCATGGGTCCTGACCGCAGGCTACCGCGTATGGCGTTGGCTCAAGCCCTACGTGCGCTATGATGCGCTGCGTACTGATGCGCATTCGTGGCAGAGTCTCAACTCAATCTATGGAGTGGGATTGCAAGCGCGTCCTCATAAGAATCTGCAGTTCCAGCTTCAGTACAACTATATCCACAACAACGCTCTCGTTGCCGACAAGGATGTCCACCAAATATGGACTCAGGCGTATATCCGATTCTGACGAGTAGTGCAGTTTAGAACTTCATCTTGACCGCCTTGCTCTCGTTGTGCATACGATCGAGCGCGGTCACGATGTAGACGTGACCGAGGGCGTCATCGGGCAGCAAGTAGTGAGTCTTGTCGGTCACGGTCACTATGTGGCTGGGATCGTCGAGATTCACTTTCTGTTTCTTCCCAAATCGGTATATCACGTATTTCACAGCCTTGTCCATGTCATGCTTTGCCTTGGGGGCGGTCCAGAACAGTCCAGGACCGTCGCTCGTTCCAACGACTGCCAGTTTGCGTGGCTTGCCGGGGGCACGTTTGTCTATCCATGGCATCTGTGGCTGCAAAGCAGGATAGCGGTGATACACGCTCTTGAGCATGGTGGCATAGTTGCCGGGGTTGTCACATACGGCCTTGGCATACCATTGGCATGAGCCCTCGATGCCAGGGAGGGCGCGTTGCAATTTATATTTCGCCTCCATCTGGTGTGAGGAGGGATTGTGTGCGTCGGCGTACTTGACCGTGCGCATCACGTCCTGACCAATGTAGAGATGCCTATGACCGGCATAGCGGCTCCACCAGCGTATCAACTCGTCGTAGTCTGCGGCTTTGTTGCCTATCTCCCAGTATATCTGCGGTATATTATAGTCTACCCAGCCTTTTTCTACCCAATGGAGAACGTCTGCATAGAGGTCGTCATAGTTCTGCAATCCGTTTGTACGTGAGCCCGGCACTTCTGCCCCGTTCTTCTCGTTGTGATATATGCCGAAGGGACTCACTCCAAATTTGCACCAAGGTTTGACAGCCTTGACCGCAGCACCCAGACGATGCACAAAGTTGTTGACATTCTCGCGTCTCCAGTCGTCGCGTGAGATACCCAGTCCGCAGCGTTGGTATGTGGCATCGTCGGGTATGGGCATACCGGCATTGGGGTAGGGGTAGAAATAGTCGTCGATGTGCAGTCCGTCTACGTCGTACCTGCCCACAATGTCCTTTGCAACCTCGATGATGAAATCAGCATTCTCCGAAATACCCGGATCGAAGATTCTAAGCCCCCCATAATCGAAACAACGCTCTGGGTGCAGCACGGCTTGATGGTTGGGTGCCAACGATGTCGTGCCTGCTGTCTTTGCCCTGTAAGGATTTATCCACGCGTGGCACTCCATGCCCCGGCGGTGACACTCCTCGACCATCCACTCAAGAGGGTCCCACATGGGGACGGGGGCAACACCTTGGGCTCCAGTCAAATATCTACTCCATGGCTCCAGCTCGCTGCGATACAGGGCATCGCCTTCGGCTCTGACCTGAAACATTATGGCGTTGATGCCGCAGCGTGCCAGTTCGTCGAGCTGCTCACTGAGTTCGCTCTGCATCTTATCGCGCCCCTTGCCTATCCACTGGCCATTGACGCATTGTATCCACGCGCCTCTGAACTCACGTTTTCCACCTCCATGGGCATGGGTGCTGAAGCTAAGCGTCTGGAGTGCTACAATCAAAAACAGCAGTATGAATCTGTACATTTTTACAATAATTTTGTCCAAAGTTACGACTATATGAGCGAAAATCCAAATAAAAAGTCGTATCTTTGCCCTTAGTTATGGAAAATCGTTATATTACAGTACAGTATAAGATGTACGCCCCTATGGGTGAAGAAAAGAGAGTAGAACTGATTGAGCAGACTCGCGACGATATGCCCTTCATGTTTATCAGCGGCATGGGTCGAGTGCTCGAAGTGTTGGAACAAAAGCTTGTGCCATTGCAGGCTGGCGAACAATTCAAAATTGTGTTGAGCGAGGACGAGGCTTACGGACCCTATATACAAGAGGGCGTGCAGGAAGTACCCGTTGAGGCATTTTTCATCGAAGGCAAACTGGACACTAATCATGTCTATGAGGGAGCCGTCGTACCTATGATGAACGACACTGGCGAACAGTTTAATGCCACGATTGCGAAAATCAACGAGAAGAGCATCATCGTAGACCTCAATCACCCGTTAGCAGGCAAACAG
>CALZJL010000084.1 GCA_945787625.1 uncultured Prevotellaceae bacterium | reverse complement strand
CCTCGGGTGAAGTCAGTGTGTTCGTCTTCGATGTGGATTGAGCGGAACTCATAGCTTTCGACTGTTTCTTCTTCTTCGTTGACGGTGCTGTATACCCAGCAACTGAAGACTCTGTCGGGCAGGTCGAGGAAGACGATGCGGACAATGGCTCCTCCCACTATGTAGGGGTTGATGTCGTAGATGACAAACTTGCTTTTGACTTGCTCTCTGTAGGGGTCGAGGTCGGGATTGGTCTCCTTGCCGGCGGTGTAGTCGTCGAGGTATCGGCGTACGGTGCGGATATAATCGTTGTCTAACCATTGGCTGCGACTCCAGCCGTCGAAGCGTATGTCGTTGAGGGCTTTTCCTTGGGGTAGGGTGTCGGGGACTGCTTCGATGGTGTCGGAGGGCGAGTCTTCGTGGGCGTTGCCGGTACTGTGGCTGCATGAGGCGAGTGATGCGAGCAGGGCGATGATGCTGATTGTTGTTTTCATTGGTTTTTAAGTGCTTTTAAGTGTTTTGTGTTTTTTCTGTGTTTTGAGATTCTGTGGTGAAGCCTATGGGACGGTGCTTCTTGGGGGCTTCTTGCTGCTGGGCGTCGATCTCCTGGATTTTGTTTCGTACCCGGTCTTTTATGGAGAAGAATGATTCGAGGGCTGCCTGAACGAAGATTGCGTTGTCGGGACACGCCGGGTGTAGCATGATGTCGAGCCGGCTGTGTAGGTTTATGACTCCTTTTTCGTCTGGCGGTGTCATGACGACTGTGGGGCCGGAGCTGAAGTTTGCGCGATTTATTGCTTCGCGTATCTTCGGCAACTCCGGGTCGTCTGCTTCGATGCTTGACCATGTGGGGTCCCATATCTGGGCGTACGTTTTGCGAAACATCATCTGGAAGGTTTCCCCTTTATATAGGGCATAGAGCGTGCCGTCGCTTTCTTCTTTTGTCTTACAGCCGATTTCCTTGAGGATACTGCGCATCACTTTTGCTGCGATGTGTTCCTTGGGGGCGTTTCCGCTGAGAAAGGATCTGTACTTCTCATAGTCTTTCTTGATGACGTAGGCTATGTATACGACGATTGTGATACTTACTGTAGCCCAGATGAGGGTTTCGGGATTGAGGATGTTGTCCATGGTTGTATCAAAGTGTCGTTTACTGGTTTGTGAAGCTGAGTCCTTGGCCTGTGCTGCTGACGACGACGGGGCGTGTGGTGTCGATCTTGCCTGTGAGCATGGTCTTGCTCAGGTCGTTGAGGAGCAGACGCTGTATGGCACGCTTGACGGGACGGGCGCCGAAGGCGGGGTCGTAGCCTTCGCGTGTGAGCAGGTCGATGGCTTCGGGGGTGATGGTGAGGGTGATGTTGTTCTCCGCGAGTCGCTTCTTGATGGTGTCGAGCTGGAGGGTGACGATTTCGTGTATCTGGCTCTGACTGAGGGGGGTGAAGGTGATGATCTCGTCGATGCGGTTGAGGAACTCGGGACGGACGGTCTGGTAGAGTTGCTCGCGTGTGTAGTTGGAGGTCATGATGATGAGGGTGTTCTTGAAGTTTACGAGGCGGCCTTTGCTGTCGGTGAGACGTCCGTCGTCGAGGACTTGGAGGAGGGTGTTGAAGACGTCGGGGTGGGCTTTCTCGATTTCGTCAAAGAGAACGACGCTGTATGGCTTGCGGCGTACGGCTTCGGTGAGCTGGCCGCCTTCGTCGTAGCCTACGTAGCCCGGAGGGGCTCCGATGAGGCGGGTGACGGAGAATTTCTCCTGGTATTCGCTCATGTCGATGCGGGTCATCATTTGTTCGTCGTCGAAGAGGTATTCGGCCAGGGCGCGGGCGAGCTCGGTCTTGCCGACACCGGTGGTGCCGAGGAAGATGAAGGAGCCTATGGGGCGCTTGGGGTCTTGGAGGCCGGCGCGGGAGCGGCGTATGGCGTCGGAAACGGCGGCGATGGCTTGGTCTTGGCCTACGACGCGGTGGTGGAGCTCGGTTTCGAGGTTGAGGAGCTTGTCGCGCTCGCTTTGCTGCATACGGCTTACGGGTATGCCGGTCCAGCGTGAGACGATGTCGGCGATGTCTTGGGGGGTGACTTCTTCGCGCAGGAGGCGTGAGTCGCTGGAGATGGCGCTGTCCATGTCTTTGAGTTCTTGCTCAAGGCGGGGGAGTTCGCTGTAGCGTATCTCGGCTACGCGGGCGTAGTCGCCTTCGCGCTCGCGGCGTTCGGATTCGTCGCGTAGGGTCTGCTGGCGGGTCTTGATGTTTTGAATCTTTTCGGCTTGGGCTTTCTCGGATTCCCATTGTTGCTTCATGGTGGCGAGCTCTTGCTGTATGTGGCTGATCTCTTGCTCGATGGCGGCGAGCTTGGGCTTGTCGTTCTCGCGCTTGATGGCTTCGCGCTCGATTTCGAGTTGCTTCTCGCGGCGTATGAGCTCGTCGAGTTCTTCGGGGACGGAGTCGCGCTCCATGCGGAGGTGGGCGGCGGCTTCGTCCATGAGGTCGATGGCTTTGTCGGGGAGGAAGCGGTCGGTGATGTAGCGGTGCGAGAGGGTGACGGCTGAGATGATGGCGTCGTCTTGTATGCGTACGTGGTGGTGCTGCTCGTAGCGTTCTTTGAGGCCGCGGAGTATGGAGATGCTGCTTTGTACGTCGGGCTCGTCGACGATGACGGTCTGGAAACGGCGTTCGAGGGCTTTGTCTTTCTCGAAGTATTTCTGGTACTCGTTGAGGGTGGTGGCGCCGATGGAGCGCAGCTCGCCGCGTGCGAGGGCTGGCTTGAGTATGTTGGCGGCGTCCATGGCTCCTTGGCTTTGACCTGCGCCTACGAGGGTGTGGATCTCGTCGATGAAGAGTATGATGTCGCCTTCGGACTGGGTGACTTCGTTGATGACGCCTTTGAGGCGCTCTTCAAATTCGCCTTGGTATTTGGCGCCGGCGATGAGGGCTCCCATGTCGAGGGAGTAGAGTTGTTTGCCTTTGAGGTTTTCGGGCACGTCGCCGCGTAGTATGCGGTGGGCGAGGCCTTCGACGATGGCGGTCTTGCCGGTGCCGGGTTCGCCGATGAGGATGGGGTTGTTCTTGGTGCGGCGACTGAGAATCTGGAGCACGCGGCGTATTTCTTCGTCGCGCCCGATGACGGGGTCGAGCTTGCCGCGCTTGGCGTCGTCGACGAGGTTTCGGGCGAAGCGGTCGAGGGCTTTGCCTTCGGCCTGCTGGGGGGTGTGGTTGTTGTTCTGCATAGTCTTGTGTTTTTTTTGTGTTTTCGCTGACTATGCTGCAAGGGGTGTGCAAATGTTTGATTTTCAGCCAAAATGTCGTGTTTCGTGACTTTTTGGCTGATGGTGGGGTCAGTCGCGGTATCGTTTTGTCAGGTCGGTGTAGTTTTCGATGCGGCGGTCGCGCAGGAAGGGCCACCATCGGCGTACTTGCTCGCTGCGGGTCATGTCGATGTCGATGACTTGGACGACTTCTTGGTCTTTGGGGGCGCGGTAGAGGATTTCGCCTTGGGGACCTGCTACGAATGAGCTGCCCCAGAACTGTATGCCTTGGGTCTGGCCTGAGGGGTCGGGTTCGTGGCCGGTGCGGTTGACGGCGATGAGGTGCAGGCCGTTGGCTACGGCGTGGCCGCGCTGGACGGTGGTCCAGGCTTCGCGCTGGCGTTCTTGTTCTTCGGGGGTGTCGCTGCTTTCGTAGCCGATGGCGGTGGGGTAGATGAGGAGCTGGGCTCCTGCGAGGGCCATGAGGCGGGCGCCTTCGGGGTACCATTGGTCCCAGCATACTTGGACGCCGAGGCGGCCGAGGCTGGTGTCGATGGGGGTGAAGCCTGTGTCGCCGGGGGTGAAGTAGAATTTCTCGTAGTATGCGGGGTCGTCGGGTATGTGCATCTTGCGGTAGGTGCCTGCGATGCTGCCGTCTTTGTCGAGGACGACGGCGGTGTTGTGGTAGAGGCCGGGGGCGCGGCGTTCGAAGAGGGAGGTGACGAGGACTATGTTGAGCTCGGCGGCGAGGGCTCCGTAGTAGGCGGTGCTGGGACCGGGGATTGGCTCGGCGAGGTCGAAGTGGTCTGTGTTTTCAGTCTGGCAGAAGTAGGGGGTGTTGTGGAGCTCTTGCAGGACAACGAGCTCTGCGCCTTGCTGGGCGGCACGGCGTATGTTGGCGGCGAGCTTCTCTTTGTTGGCGGCAATGTCGGGGCCGCAGCTTTGTTGGATGATTCCGAGTTTCATTTTTTTTAAGGTTATAAGGTTATAAGGTTTTGAGGTTATTTTTTGAGGTTATTTTTTGAGGTTTTAAGGTTATTAGTGAGGTTTAAGTTTTTTAATGTCCATTTAAGGTTTGTTTAATGGTTGTTTAATGGCTAAAGATATACAACCTTACAACCTCACAACCTTAAAACCTTAAAACCTCACAAAATAACCTCACTCGGATACTGCATCGTGCAGCAGTGTAGGCTGCCTTTCTGTGTGAGTAGTATGCGGCAGTCTATTCCTATGATTTCGCGGTCGGGGAAGACGGTGCTGATGGCTTGGAGGGCTCGCTGGTCGTCGTCGGGGACGGCGTAGGTGGGGACGAGGACGGCTCGGTTGATGATGAGGAAGTTGGCGTAGTACTTGGGGACGCTGACTAAGTGGTAGGGGCGGCCTTGGGGGGTGCGCATGGCTTGGAGCTCGGTGTGCATGGAGGGGAAGCCTTCGCTGTATATTATGGTGTCGTTGGGGCAGAGACGGGCGAGGGTGTCGATGTGGGCGTCGGTGTCGTCTTGCTCGAGACCGCCGTGGTGCAGCCAGAGTATGCGCTGGGCGTGGAGGCGGCGCTTGAGTTCTGTCTCTACGTCGTCGGTGGCGTGGCGGCGGTTGGGGTTGAGGTTGCATTGGGCGGTGGTGAGTATGGTGCCTTGACCGTCGCTTTCGATGCTGCCGCCTTCGAGCTCGAAGTCGAGGTGGTCTTCGTAGGTGTCGTTTGAGAGTGTGGGGTGGACGGCGTGGAGCTGGCGGTTGATGTCGTTGTCGAGGGTGGCTTCAAATTTGCCTCCCCAGGCGTTGAAGCGGAAGTCGAGGAGATGGCGGGGTTGTGGGGTGGTGGTGTCGGTGGGGAGGAGGGTTATGAAGGCGTGGTCGCGTGCCCAGGTGTCGTTGGTGGGTATGCGGTAGTATGTGATGCGGGCGAGACTGTGCTGGTCGAGGTGGTTGCGGAGAAGGCGTTCTACTTTTTGGGGCTCGGGGGTGACGATCCAGAGTTTCTCGCGCTTGGAGATCTCGCGTGCTATGTCGATGTAGCACTCGGTGACTTCTTGTATGACGGGCTTCCAGTCTGTCCCGTTGTGGGGCCATGTGAGCTGTATGGCTTCCTGGGGCTCCCATTCTGCAGGTAATCGGTAGGGCATTGTTTTTTTAGGTTATAAGGTTATAAGGTTTTAAGGTTTTAAGGTTTTGAGGTTTTGAGGTTATTTTTTAGGTTTTAAGGTTATAAGGTTTTGAGGTTTTAAGGTTTTAAGGTTATTTTTGTGAGGTTATAAGGTTATAAGGTTATAAGGTTATAAGGTTTTAAGGTTATTTTTGTGAGGTCTATGGCTTTCCACTCGGTTCTTAGTCTTCTTGTTTGGTTTTTGAGGTCAAAGGTATAAAACCTTAAAACCTCAAAACCTTACAAGCGAAGCGACCTTATAACCTTACTTACAACCTCATAACTTTAACAACCTCTTCCATTTTTCTCCGAGTGCGGTCTTGGTGGCTATGTGTGCTGTGACGGCGCTGACGAAGGGGTTGCTTTCAAAATCGCCTCGTACTTGCTCGAAGTCGGCGGCTATGGTGGAGGGGAGTGTGCCGTCG
>CALZJL010000083.1 GCA_945787625.1 uncultured Prevotellaceae bacterium | reverse complement strand
ATCTTCGACATGAGCAACCTCGTCGCCACACTTTCTCCCGACCGCTACTACAATATCAAGAGCCTCGGCAAGAGCAATTCTCTCTCAGTAGCATCAAGCACCGTCAGCCCAGACGGCAGCAAGACATGGTCTTTGGGGCGTGCTGCTACCAATACCAAATCGCTGGACCAGCTGTGGGTGCTACGCAAGGGTGAGGACGGCAAGCGTTATCTGTACAATCCTCAGGCTGATGCCTACTATGGCGGTGCAGCAGGCACCAAGACCAGTGAGCTGTATGATGCCGCCTCAGCACCTACGTGGGTGGCAGGACTCGTAGACGAGAACAACTCCGTATACACCTTTGAAATGGGCGGCAGCGGACAGTATCTCAACTCCTACAGCTCCAACGAGACGGGTCTGTGGAGTGGAGGCAGCGGCGATACCAACAACCTCTGGACAGTTTCCCCCGTCGACGAGTATTCCGTAAGCATACCCACGTCGGGCTATCTGCCGGTGTGCTACCCCTTTGCATTCGAGATGCCCGAGGGTTTGCAGGCATACTACATCAGCGAGGTAGGCTCAGAGGAGTATGAGGGTGAGACGTTCAGCTATGCTGTCATGACCCCTGTGCCCGAGCGCGTAATCGCAGTCCGCACTCCTCTCATGCTCTGTGGTGCCAAGGGCAGCTACAAGCTCTCTCTGCGCCCCATTGATGAGGGTACGCCCTTTGATACCGGCCTGCTGAAGGGCACTACGCTCAAGCTCACTCCCATCGACAAGGCGAGCACCATGTATACCATCTCTGCCACTACCGATGCCGGTGCCGAGGCATGTTTCGGTCTCAACAATACTACCTCTCTGCCTGCCAACAAGGCATATATTGATGCCCCAGGCAGCGTATCAAAGGTCTATTTGGTACAGGAGCTTCCTACAGGTATTGACACTGTTGAGGCTGATGGTAAAAAAGAGGGTACCACCTATTATTATAATATAGATGGTACCAGAGCTCACAATCTCAAGCGCGGCGGAGTGTATATCAACCCGAACGGCGCCAAGGTGATTATCTTCTAATTTAGAAACTTGACTATGCCGCGGAGCATGTGGCGCAGGCAGCTGAGCATCTGCGTGGTCTCCTGAAGCATGTTGAGACAGGTGGTCGTTGACTCGATGTTCACGTTGTTGTGCTGCATTGAGTCAATGACTCTTTTATGATAGGCAGATATGCTGCGCTGGAGCACCTCAGCCTCGCGTCTGAGCGTGTCGGCAGCCTGAGAGTCGAGCGTACCGTTAGAGATGGCGTGCTCTGCACTGTGCAGCAAGTCTGTTATCTGAGTCTGAAGGCTCACAAACGAGTAGCTGAAGTCCGTATCTACGGGCGAGAAATTGTTGCCAATATGCTCGCGGCAAGGGTCGTTGATGCGTTTTAGACAGTACAGCATCTGCTCCATCGAGCTGTTTGTGAGGAAGAACCATGTATTCTTCTCCAGTGCCATGATGGAGTCTATCTTCCTCAGTCCGATTATCTCGCGCCGACGTTGCCGCTTGAGCTGCTTGCGAGCCGTCTCAATCTCGTGTGTAGCCTGCTTGAGCGGACGGTATTCCTCATGGAGGAAGGCATCGGTAATCTTGCGGAAACATTCGGAAGCGAATTGCAACTGTGTGGCAGTGTTCTCGTTGACGTGCATCTTGAGCAGCTGCCAGCTCTCTATCTTATTGTGGCTGCGGCAGAGCTGTGCAAAGAGCAAGTCGCTCTTGGTCTTCTCAGCCTCGCCCTTATACTTGAGGTTGCTGCGTACCAGCAGGACAACGGCTATGACTACGGCAGCGATCATCGCTACGAACGAGCCAAACACGAGAATGTTCGTGATGAGATAGCAGACGATGAACGCTGCGCCAGCAGTGATGAACCAGCCACCGATCACACTCAGCACTCCAGTGATGCGGAACACCGCGCTCTCGCGGCTCCAAGCCCTGTCGGCGAGCGAGCTGCCCATGGCTACCATAAAGGTGACGTATGTCGTAGAGAGCGGTAGCTTCATGCTCGTACCGATGGCTACGAGCAGACCGGCCAGCACGAGGTTGACAGAGGCGCGTATCTGGTCGAAGGCAGCACCCTCAGGCAGTACAGCGGCATCCTGGTTGAAGCGCGAGTCGACCCAGCGGCTCAGTGGTCTTGGTATGATGGCAGCGACAGCCTGTGCAGCCTTCTGAGTGTTGCGCACGATGATTCTTGCTACTGCGCTTGAGCCAAACATCTCATCGCCCTCGTCCTGACGCGAGAGATCGACAGAGGTCTTGACCACGTTTTGCGCTTTCTTTGAGAAAATGAGTGCCAACACCATTATCACTCCAGCTATCACGAGATAGAGCACTGGGGTCTGCGCGCTGCCCATGAGCGATTTCATCATGTAGCCCGAAGCGTCCGAGCCACCATTGGCAGTGAAGTCGTTGTAAGCATCAAGACCAGTGAGAGGCACACCAACAAAGTTGACGAGGTCGTTGCCGGCAAAAGCCATGGCGAGGGCGAAGGTGCCCAGCAGAACCACGAATTTCAGCACAGGGAGCTTAAATGAGCTGAGCACCGTCATTATGAACGAGAAGAAAATGGTGCCACCTACGATGATGAGAGTGGTGTTCTCGTTGATAGCCTCCTTGAGCTCAGGGGTCATAATGCTCGAACTCTTCAGACCGTTGATGAGGAGAAACCATATTATGCTCGTCACAGCTATGCCGCCAAACACCCCTATTTTGAGAGCCGACGACAGCAGACCGGGCTGCTTGTCGTTGCGGAGGTCATCGGCACTCGTGCTCGTGCCGTTTACACGATAGGTAAAGCTGAAGACCATGCGTGCCACCCATTGTACCACAGAGCCAATCACGAAGGCTATCGCCACGCTGAGGAAGATACCGAGTATCACGCTCAGAGCCTTCTCCGTGTTGAGCAGGTCACCGAGCGTCAGAGGTATGCCAACCTCGTCAGTTACACCACTCGCAATCTTTATCAGCGCAATGGCAAAGGCACCTCCGAGCAGCTCGAAGACCATGCTCACCGTAGTTGACGTCGGCATACCGAGAGTGTTGAAAATGTCGAGCAAGATGACATCGGTGACCATGACAGCGAGGAAGACGCACATCACGTCGTAAAACGAGAAGTACTCCGGAGTCATGATGCCATGACGCGCCACGTCCATCATGCCGTTGCTCATCGCAGCACCGGCAAATACACCGACGGCGGCTACGAGTACTATGGTCTTGAACCTCGCCACCTTTGCTCCGATGGCAGAATTAAGGAAATTGACGGCATCATTGCTCACACCCACCACGAGGTCGAACACCGCCAAAACAATGAGGAATATTACTATCCCGAGAAACAATGTATTCATAACTGATCTCTAATATTTGTTTGCGAAACTAAAAAACTAAACAACAAATAGCCCATGAAATCTAAACCTTGCCTGACTTAGAATGATACCATCAGCTCGCAGACAATCTTGTCTTGCTCACTCTCCTTGGCACCGCCATGAGTGTACCAGTATTTCTCGTAGTTGAGGCGCAAGTGTGTGGGGAAATACGGATTGCGTACGGCAAAGGTCAGCCCTGCGGTCATGCGGTGACGCTCGGCATCAGTCAGCACGAGTCTCTGCGAAGCCATACCCTCGTAATTTGTCTCAAAGCCGTCCTTGCCCGAAGAGTGGTCGCCCATATAGTCGTAACGCCCCAGATATGAGACATATTCGATGAGGCTCTTCTTGAACGGCAGCTTCTGCCTGTAGATGAGCATCGCATCTACAGCATTGCAGTCGCTGAAAGCATCGTGAGCGTAAAACTTGTGCAGATACTCAGCCTCAATGTGCCAGCCGCGGTATTCGTAGTATGAGCCGAAGTCCAGCGAAGTGTACGAAGCCTTGTGGTCGGCTATCTTCTGGTGCTGCACGCTGGGTATGACAGCCAGACCCTTGATGGGAAAGTACTGTATGCGCGCAGAGTAGCCCGGCGACTTGAACCACGCCGATTTCTGTCCCTCCAGGTTGCTGCCATTGAACACACCGGCGTCGAGCGAGAGAATCTTCCTCTTGTCCTTACCGGTGAAATCATATCCTATCTGAAAACCCACGTCGCGCATGTTGCCGACCTGCTTGGCAATAAACGAACGGTTGGCAAAATACTGAGCCGAGGGATTGCGGTGAGCATCAATGGAGAACGGCATACGCTGCTGTCCTATCGTAAGGCGGAGGTTCTTTGTCGGAGTGATTCTCACCCATGCGTCCTTCATCTTTATCTGCGACTCATCGCAGAGGTCAATCTCAGCCTTATACTCCGACGCCAGGGGGAGCTGTCCGCTCACAGAGATACGCGCATTGCGCACCTCAAAACGCGAAGCCCCCATCTGCGGCTGATACTCATATTTTCCACGCAGTATGCCATGCAGTTGCGGCGCGTAGCGGCTCTTCTGTAGCCATTTCTCCATCTTTTCTTCGAGGAGATACACGCGGTCGTCCTCCGACTCCTGTGCAAACGCCGCTCCGATGTAGATGAAAGTAAGCAAGGCTATCAGGAAAAGTAGCCTACACCAATTGTAAATCCTAATGAATTTCTCTGCTTTTTCTCGTCTCATATCATATAAAAGTTACAACGCCAATACACTACCTATGTATTGACGTTGCAAAAATACGGACTCCGTATTACAGGAGTGTGACAGAGATATTACAATCCTGTTACTCTACCCTAAAGAGGCATAGTAGGGCACCACGATGGTGACAATCCACACCATTATGAGACATTGCACAAATGCCCCCCAGTCATCGCCGAGCATAGAGTGCAGTACAGGTACGAAAAGATAACTGTGTATCAAGATTAGCGTCACAGCCAGAGCTATGCGCCAGAGGTATTTCCACCAAGGCCTGTCTTGAGGCATACAGATATAATGCTTCTCCACATACCACCCCGTCAGGAACCCCGTCATCAGCCCCGCAGTCACATAGCAGTCCGTAATCATCAGCATAGGGTCAACCAATATCGAACCGTCAGCAGCCAAGTCAATAGGGTAGGGCTTGAGAGTAGCGTATGCCAGGACAGCCCCCACTGCGACCAGCCCCATCACTACCGCAGCAGCATCGCGCCTGCCATCACGCCTTACCCTGACGTAGCGATCCACTATCCATACCGCAGCCAGCCCCTCGACAATCCCCGTCAGAACATCCTCAGGAGTATGAACGCCAAGGTAGTTGCGGCTGAAACATACTACTAAGGCACACACTGCGCACGCCCACACAGCCCACCTCCGCTGCCTGAGCATACTGGCAAAAGCACCGAAAAACGATGCCGCCGTACTCGCGTGGCCGCTTGGGAACGAATACCCCGTAGCCTTCAGCGCACTGTCAGCATAAGGCTGAATCTCCGAACACCTAATCCAAGGCCGATACACGCAAAACGTGTTTTTCAGACACTGGTTGACCGTCGTAGCGGCAAAAACCGAAGCCATGATATAGTATCCCCAGCGTTTGCTGACACACAGATACACAAACGCCACGACACATACCGGCACCAAGCCGACCATTATGTCTGACACCCACATCAGCACCGGCGACAATACATCGCCCGACGACTCTCTCAGCCTCTGGAGCCACAAAAGATAGTTTAGGGACATGGTTTTTTGAGGTTATTTGTAAGGTTATGAGGTTATAAGGTTTTTAGGTTTTGAGGTTATTTCTGAGGTTATAAGGTTGTTTTGTGAGGTTATAAGGTTTTTAGGTTGTAATGTGTTTGTGAACGTTTTCGTTAAGCGAGAGCAGAGGAAGCTTGCTTGCTCTGCCGAGCGCAGA
>CALZJL010000082.1 GCA_945787625.1 uncultured Prevotellaceae bacterium | reverse complement strand
TCACTTTCCGATGCAAAAGTGCTTGAATATGTTGCTCAAGACTTCGTCTGAGGTGATTTCTCCTCCTGTGATTTCTGCAAGGTGGTGCAGGCACAGGCGGAGGTCTTCGGCTATGAGGTCTGATGGGGTGGAGTGGGAGAGGCCTTGCTCTACGCGCTCGATGTCATTTAGGGCTTGGGTGAGGGCTTCGTAATGGCGTAGATTGCTGACTACGATGTCGCCTTGGGTGATGTGGGGTAGGTGGGCGTTGTAGATGAGGGCGTCTGTAAGTTGTTGCATACCTGCGCCTGTGAGGGAGGAAATGTGGAGTGTACCGCCGTTTTGCCAACGGTGGAATTTAAAGCTGGTGGGGGGAAGGTATTTATCGCATTTGTTGATTACGCGGATAATGGTGGCTGGGGTGTGGTTTGTGTCGTGAGTCGTGAGTTTGTCTATGTCGGGGAATGGCTGGCCTGACTCTGTGAGGAGTATTATGATTTGTGCACGGCGTGCTGCCTGTATGGAGCGTTCTATACCCATCTGTTCTATGCGATCGGTGGTCTTGCGTATGCCTGCTGTGTCGATAAAGCGGAATGTGATGCCTTGTATCTGTATGGTGTCTTCGATGAGGTCGCGGGTGGTACCCTGAATGTCTGACACAATGGCTTTGTCTTCGTTGAGCAGGGCGTTGAGCAGGGTGCTTTTTCCTACGTTGGGGGCTCCGATGATGGCTACGGGAATACCCTGCTTGAGGGCGTTGCCTGATTGGAAACTGTTGGCGAGGGTGCTGAGTCTGTCGTGTATGGTGTTGGTGAGGGTGGTGAGCTGGCTGCGATCGGCAAACTCGACGTCTTCGTGATCGGAGAAGTCGAGCTCGAGCTCGAGGAGTGAGGTGAGGTGGAGGAGTTGGGCGCGGAGCTCCTCAAGGGCTTTGGAGAATCCGCCTCGCATTTGTGTGAGTGCCATGCGATGTGTGGCTTCGGAGTGTGAGGCGATTAGGTCGGCTACGGCTTCGGCTTGGGTCAAATCCATCTTGCCGTTGAGGAAGGCTCGGCGGGTAAATTCTCCGGGCTTTGCCATGTGGCATCCTTGGTGAATGAGGGCTTGGAGTATGCGTTGGGTGATGTAGCGCGAACCGTGGCATGAGATCTCGATGCTGTCTTCGCCTGTGTATGAGTGTGGGGCTCGGTATACGGAGATGATGACGTCGTCGAGGGGCTCGGTAGAGTCTTGTGGGGTGATGGTGCCATAGTGTAGGGTGTAGCCTGCGGCTTGTGTGAGGTCGCGGCTGAAGATGTTGCTGACAGACTTGATGGCTTGGGGGCCTGAGATGCGTATTACGCTGATGGCTCCTCCGGTAGATGTGGCTGGGGCGCAGATGGTAGTAGTCATGTGGCTATGGTGTGATTATCTGGTAGTAGTGAGTAGTATGGGGGCGAGGACGGCTGCGAGTCCGAGTATGATGCTGATGCTGATGTAGATGATGAAGAGGGTGGTGTGACCGGTGCGTAGAAGTGTGATGCTTTCGTAGGAGAAGGTTGAGAAGGTGGTTAGTCCTCCACATAGCCCTGTGGTGAGCATGATGGTGGTCTCGGGCTTGAGCTGCCATGTGGCTGAATGTGTGTAGAATAGTCCTATGAGCAGACAGCCGGCGATATTGACTATGAGGGTCGGCCAGGGGAAGATGATGTCTGAGTAGGTGGGGTGTAGGCGTAGATGTTGCCAAAGTAGGCTTGCCACGTAGCGTAGGGTGCTGCCTATGCCTCCGCCTACGAATATGTAGAGAAGCTCTTTCATCGTGAGGTCGTATAGTCTGGAGTGTCTGTCAGATGCGGTCGAGTACGATTTGTATGAGGTCGTCGATGCTGTTCTTGTAGGTGGTGTTCATCTCCTGGGCGTAGCGGTTGGCTATGACCATGCAGCATGTCATGGCGCGGTGTCCGAGTATGCTGGCGAGGCCTGCGAGGGCTGATGATTCCATCTCGAAGTTGCATATCTTGAGGTCGTGGTAGCGGAAGCTTTCTATCTTGTGGTTTTGGTCGGGGTCTTGTATCTCCATGCGTAGTCGTCGGCCTTGGGGACCGTAGAATCCTCCACAGGCTATGGTGATGCCTCGTAGCATATCGGTACCTGCTATTTGCTCGATGAGGTCTGGTGTGGCTGTGGCTACGTAGGGGGCTCCTTTGAGTGGCGACCAGTCCATGTGGGTGCGGAAGGCTTGCTCGATGTCGAGGTCGCAGACGCGATTGCGGTCGGCATAGTAGTTGAGCAGGCCGTCGAAGCCTATGCTCTTGACGCTTGCTACGTAGGTGCCGAGGGGGGTGTCGGGTTGGAGTCCTCCACATGTGCCTATGCGTACGAGGGTGAGCTGTCGGAAGGTGGGACGGTCTTGGCGTGTCTGGAAGTCGATGTTGGCAAGAGCGTCGAGCTCGTTGACTACGATGTCGATGTTGTCACAGCCTATGCCTGTGGAGAGGACTGTGATGCGTTTGCCGTGGTATGTGCCGGTGATGGTGTGGAATTCGCGTGAACAGACTTCGTCCTCCTTGCTTTCAAAGTGGGAGGCTACGGTATTGACGCGTCCTGGATCGCCTACGAGTATGACGCGGTCTGAGAGATGCTGCGGTTGCAGGTGGAGGTGAAAGGCTGAACCGTCGGGGTTGATGATTAGTTCGGATGGTGCGTATTTCATGTTATTCAGATGGTGTGGGTTGGTGTTTATTGGAGTTCGAGCCGTCGGATTTCCTTGACTTGATGTTGTATGCTGTCACGTAGGTCGGATTGGCTTTGCTCAAGTTGGAGAATCTGGGTGCTGAGCTGCTCTGTTTTGCTTTGGTGATATTTGTCGCGTAGGGTGGAGAGCTGTGTGGTAATGTGGTCGAGGGTATTGGTGTTGCGATACCATTGCCTGGCTATCTCGGCTGCCTGATGGTTGCGGAAGTCTGCAAAGGTATGGTATGTGCGGCTGTCGTTGATGACGAGTGTGAAGAGTCTGGTGGTGTCGGTCTTGTCTGGCTTGATGATGCTCTTGAGACGTTGCAAGGCTGATTCTACGGCCTGGCGGTCTGTCCATGTGTCGGAGATGCTGTTGATGTTGGCGAGCGATACGGTGCGTTCGTGTCCGAGCTGTTCGTAGTTGTAGATGGTTCGCGTGGTGTTGGGTATGAAAGTGTAGACGCAGACTTTGCCTTGTGGCTGGTTGCGGTCTGTGGCCAACCAACCGAGGTTGTGGTATTCGTCTATTATATATAGGTAGTCGTTGGATGTCGAATTGAACGGGAGACCAATGTTTTCGGGGGCAAGGTAACGCTTGGTATCTGTGTCGTAGCGTGCCATATAGATGTCCCATTGGCCAAGTCCTGTGGTGTCTTGGGCGGCGTAGTAGAGTGTGACTCCGTCGTTGAGCATGAAGGGGTAGTTCTGTGGGAAGTCGTCAAGGCCTTGCAGCTGTTCGGGGGTGCTCCATTTTTGTCCTATCTTCTCGCTTTCGAACAGGCGCAGTCCTTTGTCTGTCGGTTTGGAGAATATTATCTTGTTGCGCATCTGTGATATGTATACGGTTGCGCCGGTCGTGTCTGGCTGGTTGAAGTATTTGGCACAGGTGGTGATGCTGCCACTCTCGTCGCTCGCTGTCTTGTAGTTGAAGAGGTCCTGCAAGGATACGACGATTGAGTCTACAAACGTGACTTTCTCGCATGAGTGCAGGCGTGCGTTGAAGCGTTCGTTGAGTGCTTCGGCTGCCAATTCCTCGGGGGTGGGCTGTGATGGTTTCTGACGTTTGCGTTGTGCGCTTGCGGTGAGACACATGAGGGTGGCCAGCGACAGGAGTATGTATTTGTATGACGACATGTGGCTTGTTGTTGTGTGTGAGTGTGTGTTGGGGATTGTCTTGCTTACATCTCCCGAGACCGCGCCTGTCTTGCTTTTGTGGCGGTGCGGTCTGGGAAATGTATGCTTTTTGCTTAGATGCAAGTAGGGCGTTACTTGCTGAGGTATTCGTGCATTGAGGCTGCTGCGCGGCGTCCGTCGCCCATGGCCAGAATGACTGTGGCACCGCCTCGTACTATGTCTCCTCCTGCAAATATGGTAGGCAGGTTCGTCTGCATTCCTTCGTTGACTACGATGGTGTTCTTGCGTCCAAGTTCGAGTCCTTTGATTGAGGTGGGGACGATGGGGTTGGGAGATACTCCTACGGCTACGATGGCTTCGTCAATATCGAGTGTGACGGTCTTGCCTTCTACGGGTATTGGGGAGCGACGTCCGCTTGCATCGGGCTCGCCGAGTTCCATCACCTGGAGTACTACGGCGCATACTCTGCCGTTTTCGTCGGCTTTGTACTCGATGGGGTTGTGGAGTGTCATGAATTCTATTCCTTCCTCCTTGGCGTGCTTGACCTCTTCGAGTCGGGCTGGCATCTCGGCTTCGCTACGACGGTAGACGATGTAGACTTTCTCTGCTCCGAGTCGCTTGGCTGTACGGCATGAGTCCATGGCGGTATTGCCACCACCTACTACCATCACGCGCTTGGCAGGATTGATGGGGGTGTCGGTATCGGGGTTGGAGGCGTCCATGAGATTGACGCGTGTCAGGTACTCGTTGGACGACATGATATTGATGTAGTTCTCGCCTGGTATGTTCATGAAGTTGGGCAGACCTGCTCCTGAGCCTACGAATATGCCTGCGAAGCCTTGGTTCTCGAGCTCTTCGACGCTGATGGTCTTGCCTATGATGCAGTCTTTGACGAATTTTACGCCCATCTTGATGAGGTTGTCGATTTCGACGTCGACTATCTTGTTGGGCAGGCGGAACTCGGGTATGCCGTATTTGAGAACACCACCTATCTCGTGAAGGGCTTCGAATACTGTGACTTCGTAGCCGAGTTTTGCCATGTCTCCCGCGAAGCTGAGTCCTGCGGGGCCAGAGCCTATGACGGCTATCTTCTTGCCGTTGGGGGCTGCTACCGTGGGGGTCGAGATGTGTCCGCTCTCGCGTTCAAAATCGGCTGCGAAGCGCTCGAGATTGCCTATGGCTACGGGCTTGAAGCCCATCTTGAGGTGCATACATTGGCTTTCACATTGTTTCTCTTGTGGGCAGACGCGACCGCATACTGCCGGGAGAGCTGATGTAGACTTGAGTACTCGGGCTGCGTTGAGTATCTCGCCGCGTTCGATGTTTTTGATGAACGATGGTATGTTGATATTTACTGGACAACCTTGCATACACGTCGGGTTGGCGCAGTCGAGGCATCGCTTGGCTTCGGTGAGAGCCTGATCGAGGGTGAGACCTTTGTTAACTTCCTCCAATCGTGTTGTGGCTCGATATACGGGGTCGAGCTCTGGCATCTGGCATCGTTCTATCTGGGTGCGGTCTTTTGCCTTCATGCTCTTGCGGAGGGTCTCACGCCATGGGGCTTTGCGGTCGAGTAGCTCTTCGAGTGGAGTAGTGGTATCCATCTCGCTCGCTTGCTTGACGAGAGAGGCTTCGGTATGGAGCGTGCCGGTGGCATGGCAATGTTGCCAATCAGCGGCGAGGTGGCTCATCTCTTCTTGCTCGACGCCTCGGAATGAACCTGCGCGCTTGAGCATCTCGTCGAAGTCTACCTGATGTCCGTCAAATTCGGGACCGTCTACGCATACGAAACGTGTCTTGCCACCCACGGTGATTCGGCATGCTCCACACATACCTGTACCGTCGACCATGATGGTGTTGAGTGAGACATCGGTAGGGATGTCGTATTTCTTGGTCAGAAGGCAGCAGAACTTCATCATGATGGCCGGACCGATGGCGAAACACTTGTCGACCTTCTCGCGCTGGATGACTTTCTCCATACCTACGGTGACTACGCCTT
>CALZJL010000081.1 GCA_945787625.1 uncultured Prevotellaceae bacterium | reverse complement strand
TTTTTGATGAAACTTTAATAGCCGTTTAATAGCCGTTAAAAGCAAGTTTAATGGCAGTCAGCTGGCTATGGACTACTGAAGAATTAATGCCTTGCGAAATGAACCGGAATAGAAAATTATTTTCCGACATGGTTTCAATGTCAGATTGCGAGTTGTGGGTATCACGCAAAAAAACTTGACACGTATTATCCCGCGTGCCCTATGCAGAATCGCCTCAAAACAGCGTTTTTCCCTTAGTATTCCCTACAAAATATGGGCGATGCTAAGAGGATAGTAAGA
Organism: uncultured Prevotellaceae bacterium; assembly: GCA_945787625.1. The sequence continues at coordinate 5,690 of CALZJL010000081.1, read as the reverse complement.
GGATGCTAAGGGAAACGTAGGGCAAAATGGCCTAAAATGTGGTTTTTTAGCCAAAAGAGCAGTTGTGAAAAATCTTGAATCCATACGCCTGTTAGCGTAGTTCAACTATGACAGGCCGGTGATCGGAGGCTATGGGCTCGTTGACAACTTTACGAGTTGTGACCTTTGCCTTACCTGCCCTTTTCTTGTAGATAGTTATGTAATCAAAAATTACAAGCTAACGACCAGAATTGTTGTATTATTCTGAAAATTTTCGTAATTTTGCGTTAAGGTTTAGAGAAAAATGAAATACAGTGTAATAATACCTGTCTATAATCGCCCTGACGAAGTGGACGAATTGCTTTCGAGCCTGTGTATGCAGACGAAGAGTGATTTTGAGGTGGTTGTGGTAGAGGACGGGTCTTCAATACCTTGTGAGGAGGTTGTCAAGCGCTATGCGTCGCAGTTGCTTATCCGCTATTTTGTCAAGCCCAACAGCGGCCCCGGTCAGAGTCGTAATTATGGAGCTGAGAGGTCGCAGGGGGAGTATATCATAGTGCTCGACAGCGATGTGGTATTGCCGCGAGGCTATATTGCCGCCGTAGATGAGGCTTTGGCCCGCAAGCCTCTTGATGCCTTCGGAGGTCCTGACGCCGCTCACCCGGATTTCACTCCTATTCAAAAGGCTATCAGCTACTCTATGACGTCGTTCTTCACGACAGGTGGCATACGTGGAGGAAAGAAGCAGTTGGACAAGAAATTTTATCCCCGCTCCTTTAACATGGGTGTCAAAGCAACGCTTTGGAGCAAGTTGGGAGGTTTTGCTGATATGCGATTTGGCGAAGATATTGATTTCTCTATCCGAATCTATGAGAGTGGGTCAAAGTGTAGCCTAATCCCCGAGGCGTGGGTCTGGCACAAGCGGCGCACTGACTTGAAGAAGTTTTTTAAGCAGGTTCACAACAGCGGCATAGCGCGTATCAACCTCATGAAGCGTCACCCGGGGTCGCTCAAACTCGTGCATCTACTTCCAGCGGTTTTCACTCTCGGTGTCGCGACCATGTTCTTGCTGGCATTGGTGGGATTGCCATGCTGTGTGCATGCGCTATGGTGTCTGGCGCCGATGGTATTATACAGTGTACTAATCTTTGTCGACAGCAGTATCGCCAACCGTAGTGCCAAAGTGGGCTTGCTCTCAGTGCCTGCCGCTTATGTCCAGCTCATGGGCTATGGTACTGGGTTCATTAGGGCGTGGTATCTGCGTTGCATCTGCGGCAGGAATGAGGAGCTGCAGGCTTTCAGGGAGAATTTTTACGAGTAACATGATATAAGCGCAGTGTCATGAGTGTCAAGGAGTGGTCAAAAGAGGAGCGTCCTCGGGAGCGTGTCGAGGCTCTTGGAGTGGAGGCTGTGAGCAATGCCGAGCTTTTGGCTATACTCATCGGCAGTGGTACCTCCAAGCGTTCCAGTGTGGAGCTCATGAGGGATTTGCTCTGCGGTAGTGATGACTCGCTTAGGATTTTGGCCACGAAGACTCTCAAGGAGTTGCAGACGTACAATGGTATAGGGCCTGCCAAGGCTATCACTATCCAGGCTGCTATGGAGCTTGGCAAACGTCTCATGCGTGAGAGTCGCGAGCGCATCACTTTTATGAAAGCAAGCGATATGTATGAGTATCTTCGCACCCACATGCTTGATATGCAGCACGAGGAGTGTCATGTCATGCTCCTTGATGCCAAGAACCAGCTCATTTCGCGCAAGCGTGTCAGCAGTGGCGGCATTTCTGAGTCTGTAGCCGACATCAGATTGATACTTCGCGAGGCTCTCATAGCCGGGGCTGTGTCGATAGTGTTTGCTCACAATCACCCGAGTGGCAATCCGAGCCCGAGCCGTCAGGATGATTCGCTCACGCAGCGACTGGGCGAAGCGTGTCGTGTGGTCAATATAAAGCTGCTGGATCATATCATCATCGGCGACAATATATATTACTCTTATTACGAGCAAGGAAAAATTTGAAATATGGACAAAATAAATATAGAAGAGAGAGTCATAGAGCTCCTCAAGACTGTATATGACCCTGAGATTCCGGTCAATGTGTATGATTTGGGGCTGATATACAGGATAGAGACTCTGCCTCTTGATGATGCGGCAGAAGCAGACACAGAGGAGGCTCTAAGACTTGAGGTAGACATGACCTTGACTGCTCCAAACTGTCCTGCTGCTGACTTTATCGTCGAAGACGTACGCCAGAAGCTTGAATCTATTGAGGGGCTCAAGCGTGTGGACGTCAATCTGGTCTTTGAGCCAGAATGGTGTAAGGATATGATGTCGGAAGAGGCCAAGGTGGAGCTTGGTTTCCTTTAATGTGTTTCACGGTGGCAAAGCGGATATATTTCATAAGTGATGCTCACCTCGGCAGTCGGGCTCTTTCAGACCCTAAGGCGCATGAGCGCAGACTGTGTGACTTTCTGACGGGCATCATGTACGACGCAAGAGCAGTGTATATGCTCGGCGATATGTTTGACTTTTGGTTTGAGTATCACAATGTGGTCCCCAAGGGGAGTACCCGCTTTCTTGGCAAACTCTCGGAGCTTGCAGACCGAGGTGTAGAGTTGCACTACTTCACTGGCAATCATGATATATGGGCGTTTGATTACTTGGAGCGGGAATGCGGAGTGGTCATACATCGCGGCCCTCAGGTCATAGAACTTGAGCGTGATGCTGTCGGCTCACAGGGTCTGGCTGCGCCAATGAGGGTCTACCTTGCACATGGTGACGGGCTGGGCGATGAGAGCCGCTCTTTCAGGTTTATCAGGGCTGTGTTTCATTCGCGGCTTTGTCAATGGCTTTTCCGCAACCTCGTCCCTGCTGACCTCGGCGTGGAGCTTGGACTGAGGTGGGCAAAGCAAAGCCGTCTGCGTCATACATTCGGAGGGGTCATCACCAATGAGTTTGGCGATGTGTTGGCTACGCATATCAGCCATGAGGAGCCTTTCAAGGGAGAGGACAGGGAGGAGCTCGTGCTCTTTGCCAAGGGGCATCTCTCAGAGCACCCTGAGATTGATGCCTATATCTTCGGGCATCGTCATATTGAGTTGGACCTCATGCTGGGCAAAAACAAGAGGCTCATCATTCTTGGCGAATGGATGAACCTCTGTACCTATGCTGAGTGGGATGGGGCGTGCCTCAGTCTGAACAGTCTTGAAGAACAAAGTTGATGCCCCATAGGAAGTGGCTGTTGGTGTCGCCCTCCATAGCATGCTGGCTATACGGACGATAATCCAAATCCATAGTGTAGCCCTGACGGTCACATAGTCCGAACCAGGGCTCAACGCATACGTAGGGACAAAGCAGGCCTGTCATCTGCCATACGAGACAAACGGGGGCATCAAAATATACCTCGGCCAACTCTGTCTCGCCATCTGCGCGATATATAATCATCGACTGAAACTGAGAGTTGTCAAAGATGAGAGCTTCGTTGGCAAAGGTCTCGACGCTAATCGGAATCAAACCTTGTTCGTCAGTCTTGGGCTTGAAGCGCTCAGGTCCCCAACAGCCTTGCTCGCCAGCGCGAACTACGCTCAGATTGTCGGTACGCATATTGCATGGCGCGAGATAGCCTATTATCTCCTCGTCGGGAGCATAGTCAGGCAACGCAATGGCAGGGTGTCCTCCGAGCTGATAGTGCATGGTGTGTCCTTCGGTGAGATTGGTCACCTCGGCATCACACTCCAAGACAGACTCACGCAGCGTATAGGTAATGGTCAGGCGGAAGCGGAAGGGGAAGGATTTCATAGTCTCCTCATTGTCGCACAGCGTCAGACTGATACTGAAATCATTTTCTCCCAAGAGAGTGTCTTCGGTCTTCTCAAACTCCATAAATTTGGCAAAGCCGTGCTTTTGCATCTTCAGGGGCTTGCCGTCGAGGCGGTACTCACCATTCCACAGACCGCCGCAGGCTGGGAAGAGGATAGGGGAGTGACCCTTCCAGAAAGCAGCATCGCCACACCACCACAACTCTTGCCCCGAGGCCTTGGCGACGACACTCGTCACCTCAGCCCCGAGCGAGTTGACAGTGACCTTCAAGAGGTCATTTTCGAGGAAATATTCCATGACTTAACACAAAGCCTGGGTGTCGAGAGCAATCATAAGCTCTTCGTCAGTTGGGATACAGCACACAGTCACCTTAGAGTCATCGGCAGAGAGCACGGCCTCAGTAGCGCGGCATGCACGATTCTTGGCCTCGTCCATCTTTACGCCCATATACTCCAAGCCTGCTGTGGCACCCTCGCGTACCTCCCATTGGTTCTCGCCTGCACCGCCTGTGAAGAGGATAATATCCACGCCACCCATGGCTGCGGCATACTGACCGATGTATTTCTTGATACGGTATGTATACATCTCCTTGGCCAGGCGAGCCTTGTCGTTTCCATCGGCAATACCTGCGAGAATGTCGCGGAAGTCGCTTGACAACTCGCTCACGCCAGCCAAGCCGGACTTCTTGTTGAGGAGGTCAGACAGTCCCTTGGTATCCAAACCCAACTTGTCCATCAGGAAGGTCACTGCGCCAGCGTCAATATCGCCGGAGCGAGTACCCATGATAAGGCCTTCCAGAGGAGTCAGACCCATAGAGGTGTCCACACACTTGCCGTCCTTGACAGCGGCGATGGATGCGCCATTGCCGATGTGGCAGGGGATAATCTTCTTGTCCTGAGCCTCTACGCCCAAGAACTCGCATACGCGCTGAGAGACATAGCGATGGCTTGTGCCGTGGAAACCGTAGCGGCGCACACCATACTTGGCATAAAGCTCGTAAGGCAGGGCATACATATAGGCATAGTCAGGCATGGTCTGGTGGAAAGCTGTGTCAAACACACCTACCTGAGGGATATTGGGCAGCAGGGCACTCACAGCATTCACGCCCTTGATGTTGGCGGGATTGTGGAGGGGAGCGAGATCGTTGCAGGCCTCAAAGGCTTCCATCACTTCGGGAGTGAGACGCACGCTCTTGTTGAACTTCTCACCGCCGTGTACCATGCGGTGACCTACAGCGTCGAGCTCGTCGAGGCTGCCCAACACGGCATATTCGCCCTGGGTCAGCACCTCAAAAATCCATTGTACGCCAGCTGTGTGCTCCTCGATAGGACGTTCCATCTTGTGTTTCTTGCCGTCGAGTTTTACATTGATAAAAGAGTCTGGCAGACCAATCTTCTCGATGCCTCCAGAGGTGATGACGCTCTTGTCGTCCATATTATACAAGGCATACTTGATAGACGAACTGCCGCAGTTTAAAACGAGTATTTTCATTTTTGGGATGTTGTTTGGTTGATTTGTTGTTGTTTTGTTGATTTGTTGTTGTTTTGTTGTTTGGGTCTTTTGTTGTTTGGTTGGTTGTTCTGTCACTTGTTGATAGTTGTTAGAACCAACTAAATAACTAAACAACTAAACACTTAAATAACAAGTTTTTGTTGTTTGTTTGAGTCTTTTGTATGTTGGGGACAAAGTCAAGGTCTAAACGAAAGCCTTTGCTTAGCGTGCATCCATAGCCTGGCAGGCGGTGATAGCCACCATCTTGTATATGTCGTCTACGGAGCAGCCGCGTGACAAGTCATTGACAGGACGGGCTATACCCTGCAGGATAGGGCCAATGGCGTCAGCACCGCCAAGACGCTGCACCAGCTTGTAGCCGATGTTGCCCACTTCGAGACAGG
>CALZJL010000080.1 GCA_945787625.1 uncultured Prevotellaceae bacterium | reverse complement strand
TATAAAGAAATCGTATGAATAATACTCTCATAGACAACTCGACAGAACAACTTTCGATGCTCCATACATTGAAAGAATGTCTTTCGCTACAAGACATAAAAACCGTCAAGATAGCAACTGGCTATTGGGATATACCGGGACTTGCGCTGTTGACAGATGACATCAAGACCTTTCTCGCAAAAGAAGGAACCAGGCTGTTTCTCCTCATAGGCAAAGACCCCTACGTATATGCTTCGCAGGTCAAGAATCCCAAATATAAAGACAAGAACTATCCTGCCGACTTCATACGTACAGATCTATGCGAATTAGAGCCGAAGGAAGAGTATGAGAATGCGGTACGTCTACTTTTGGACTTCTGTACAGAACGAGAGGATTCAAAGATACAAATACGCATCTTCCGAAAGAACGAAGAAGACGAGACACAGTTCCTCCACTCGAAATGCTACATCTTTGACGGTCTGAATGCAGGCAAAGGCTACGGACTGATAGGCAGTTCCAACTTCACACAGAAAGGCCTGCAAGGCAACGCAGAACTCAATTATCTCGAAACTGACGTGACAAAGGTGCTGTCAACGACGCCCATACCCAACCATAAGACCCACCTGCAATGGTTTGACGAGAAGTGGAATATCTCAGAGCCCTGGAACAAAGAGTTTCTCGAACAGGTCCTGAAGCAAGCTCCCATCGCCAAAAAGGTAGAAGAAGATAAAGAGAATGCAGCAAAAGAAGAGCCGTTCAGCCCATACGAGCAATACATAAAACTCCTGCAAATCAAGTTTGGCGACATAGTCGACATGTCGCTCGGGCAGCAGATTGAGGCCTATCTGCCAGCCAACGTCCACAGGCTGGAGTACCAGATCGAAGCCGTCAAGCGATGTGTCAGCATCATGCACGAACACGGCGGTTTTATGCTTGCAGATGTTGTAGGGCTTGGCAAGACGATTATTGGCACGCTTATCATCAAGCATTTCCTCTCAGTACCCGAAGACGACGGACGAGAGCGAAAGGTTCTGGTCGTCACCCCTCCAGCCATTCAATCGGGTTGGAAGAAGACCATAGCCATGTTTGACAAGGATTCAGGCCAAAAGATTGCGTCATACATAGATTTCATCACGACAGGACGCATCGGAAATGTGGCAGAAGATGACGCTTGGGAAAATGACGATGATGACAGTAGCGACTCAGGCGATTTCGGAGCGACGCTACAAGAAAAAAACTACGGCCTCATCATCGTTGACGAAAGTCATAAATTCCGCAACAATACCACAATGATGTATCAGTCACTTGACGAACTGATACAGAAGATAGGCTCTGACACAGGAGTATATCCATACGTAGGACTTCTCTCAGCCACACCGCAGAACAACTGCCCAAACGATCTGAAAAACCAGATATATCTCTTCGAGCGCAATCACAACGACAGCACCCTGAAGAAAGCCGAGAGAGGCAATCTCGAAAGATTCTTTACAGACGTAAACCGAGAATACGAACAGCTCATAGACCGTCGCAACAAGATTCCGGCAGAGGAACGCCGTCAACGTCTTGACGCAGTCTCCATGCGCCTGCGTGACTGCGTGCTGAGTGATATCCTCGAACGCCGCACAAGGACAGATGTAGAAAAATACTACAAGGAAGACATGGAGTCACAAAGCCTTGTGTTCCCCAAAATCGTAGGTCCGAACAACCTCGAATACGTCATGGACGACGAGCTGGCACAACTCTTCTCAGACACCATGACAATAATAGCTCCGACAGAAGACGAAAAGCTGCAGACAAACGAATGGCTCAAGTATTTCCGTTATCGTGCCATTGAATATTTCACAGACCCGGCCAACGAAAAGAAACACACAGGTCGAGGCAACCGTGGAGTCGACGACGTGGCAAAACAGCTTGCCACAATCATGCAGATACTCCTCGTAAAGCGACTCGAAAGCTCGTTTACCGCCTTTACCCAATCCCTGCTAAACCTGCGCCGCTATACCGAGAACATGATTAAGATGTGGGAGAACGACACCATATTCGTCTGTCCGCAAATTGACGTAAACAAGGAGCTTGACTGCGAAGCCAAAACCCAGAAGTGCGGCAAGCGCATCACGTTTGACGAATGTGTGCAAGACATCAGAGCCAAGATCAAAAAGCTGACAGAACAAGGACGCAACGAAAAAGGGCAGAATGCCGAATATCATCGCAAAGATTTCAAAGAGGAATACTTCGACCAGCTGAAAGAAGACTATCGCCTTATATCCAATCTTTACGACCGTTGGGCGAGAAACTCACAAGACCCGAAGTTTGACACATTCAAGGAAAGCATCAAGCCAGAACTGTTTAATCCCCAAAAGAACACTTCCGGAAAATTAGTCATCTTCTCAGAGGCCGTAGATACAGTCCAGACTCTTGCGAGAGCCGTCAAGGCCAAAGGCTATAAAGTCCTTGTCATCACGGCCGCCAATCGCGACGAGATGGAACATACGATAGAGGAAAACTTTGATGCCAACTACGCAGGAGAATGGAAGGACGACTACGACGTCATCATTACGACAGAAGTACTCGCCGAAGGCGTAAACCTTCATCGTGCCAATGTCATTCTGAACTACGACACCCCGTGGAACTCTACCCGCTTGATGCAACGCATCGGACGCGTAAACCGCATCGGCAGCAAGGAGCCCTACGTCTACGTCTATAACTTCATGCCAAGTGCCGAAGGAGATGCACAGATACAGTTAGTACGCAAGGCACATACCAAGCTGCAATCCTTCCATGTCCTCTTTGGCGAAGACAGCAGGATTTTCTCACAAGACGAAAGCATCGTGCACTACGATATAGCAAAGGCCGTCGACGGAGAAGAATCCCCCCTGCAGAAATACGTGTATGAGTTGAAGCAATACAAAGATGCTCACCCGGAACGCTATCAGCAGATACAGCAAGCCGACGAAGACTGGCAGATAGCACAGGCAGCAAGCGGTACGGCATACTTCATCGTCAAGGCACCACGCTCCGCAAGACTTGCCATCAAGATAGACGCCGAGAATAATGCACAGATTATCTCCCTGCTCGAACTGCTTGAAGATATGCGCGTAGACGAAAATGCCGAGCGTGTCCCATTGCCCGACAATTGGCAGCAGCTGACGGCAGACGCCATCAAGGCCTACAACCAATACTTTGTCCGCATCAACAACTCAAGAGCTGGCGACAAGGCCACAGCAGCCAAAGACGTGTTGTTGAAGATCTACAATACGCCAGGCCTGTCAACCCAGTCCAAGAATTTGCTGAAAAATGCACGAAAATTAGTAGACCGGGGAAGTCTTGACATCATCAGAAAAATCTTAGCCATAGGTCAGGAACTTGACGAACGCGATTCACGCCTTTTTGCCATAGAGCAACAAGACATAGACGCACTCCTCGAGAGCGAAATCGGCCGGCTCGTATCACACGTTGAAAGCAAGCAAGGCAAAGCCTCCATCGAATTAGGAACCATCAAGTAAACACACACACCAATGAACAAGGAGTCACTAAAAGAGTATTTAGGCGGCCGCTATCAAGGCTGGAGCTCATTCCTCGACAATATCATATTCCCCATTTTCGGTCAGGAAGACTTTGAGGAAGGTTACGAGGCGGAACTTTTAGACAGTCTTCCAGAACGAAGACAACTGGCAAAAGCCACGGGAATATGCAGCATCAAGCAGGTAGGCAAGATATACGTCGGCGTAGAGCCCTTAGAGATATTCGACGTGACCGTCAGCGACCGCGTGATGATGGAGCGTAACCGTGTGAACATTCAGCGACTCATCAGAGCTGTCATGGATCAGTACTCCTGTGCCTTCATGCTGTTTCATTACGAAGACGACACACGTTGGGATTGGCGTTTCACCTATTGCCGAAAGAGTGGCAACAAGGCAGAGAGCACCGACAGCAAACGGTACACATTCCTTCTGGGCCCCGGTCAGTCATGCCGCACGGCAACCGACAACTTCATGACCCTTTATGACAAAAGAGACTCCCTCGAAATAAAAGACATCGAAGATGCATTCAGCGTCGAAGCCCTTACAAAGCAGTTCTACAGAGACCTGTTCGAGTGGTATAAGTGGGCAGTAGACGAAAACTCAAACGTCACATTCCCAAACTATGTTGCGACAGAAGATGACGACAGAGACGACCTGGAAAAGAAGATAATCCGCATGATCACACGCATCATGTTCGTGTGGTTCATCAAGCAGAAAGATTTGGTGCCAAACTGCATTTTCGACATAGATTATCTTTCGACCATATTGCGCGACTTCGACCCATATAGTACGACCAGCGGAAACTATTATAACGCCATTCTACAGAACCTCTTCTTCGGCACACTTAATCGCGCCATCATCGACGAAGATGGCAACACACGCAAATTTGCCACAGCATCAAAGCGCGACATCAAGACCCTGTACCGCTATGCCGAGTTGTTCTCCATCAGCGAGCCAGAGGTCATCAAGTTGTTTTCAGAAGTCCCGTTCCTCAACGGCGGCCTGTTTGAATGTCTCGACAAGACACGCTATATTGATGGCGTAGAGCAATGTTATAACTTCGACGGTTTCAGCCGCAACGACACCCGTTTCCCCGACGGACGCTACAAGCATCGTGCCGTAGTACCCAACAATCTCTTTTTTGAGCCGGAAAAAGGACTCATATCCATACTGAAACGCTACAATTTTACCATCGAAGAAAACTCTCCGGAGGAACAACAAGTAGCCCTCGACCCCGAATTGCTCGGCAAGGTGTTTGAGAATCTGCTCGGCGCATACAATCCCGAGACAAAAGAGACAGCCCGCAATCAGAGCGGCTCGTTCTATACTCCACGTGAGATAGTCAACTACATGGTGGACGAAAGTCTCATTTCATATCTTGGAGACAACGACCTCATACGTTCACTCTTCAGAAGCGATTTCAAATACGACAAATCCAAGACCGAAGCATACAGCATGATTGTCGACAAGCTGAAATCGGTGAAGATTCTTGACCCGGCCTGCGGATCGGGCGCATTCCCCATGGGACTGCTAAACCGTATGGTAGACATATTTGGGCGCATATCTCCCGACGAGAACATCTACGACCTCAAGCTGTCCATCATCGAGAACTGCATCTATGGGAGCGACATACAGAGCATCGCAGCACAAATCACGAAACTCCGCTTCTTCATCTCGCTAATCTGCGACTGCGAAAAAGATGCCACCAAACCAAACTTTGGCATTCCCACGCTACCAAATCTCGAAACGAAATTCGTCTCGGCCAATTCGCTTGTGGCAAAAAAGAAGAAAGACTTGCAAGGTAATCTGTTTGAAAACCCCGAAATAGAGCCGACCAAGAATGCCTTGTATGAGATACGCCACAAACACTTCTCAGCCAAGTCACCCTCGGCAAAACATCGTTTGAGAAAGAAAGATCAGGAGTTGCGCGAAAAACTTGCAAACCTGCTCTCTGACGAGAACAACTATCCACCCGAGGACGCCAAGCAGTTGGCAGCATGGAATCCCTACGATCAAAATGCTGTCAGTCCGTTCTTCGACCCAGAATGGATGTTTGGAGTAGCAGACGGTTTTGACATCGTTATTGGCAATCCGCCGTATATCCAGCTTCAAAACAACGGAGGCGAACTGGCGAAACTATACGAACATAGCGGCTATTCCACTTTTGCTCGTACAGGAGATGTCTATTGCTTGTTCTATGAGCGAGGGTGGCAGCTGCTGAAACAAGGGGGACATCTTTGTTTTATAACGTCCAACAAATGGATGCGTGCAGGTTATGGCGAGAAGACTCGCAGTTTCTTTGCCACCAAGACGAATCCTATGTTGCTGATAGACTTCGCTGGCGTAAAGATTTTTGAGAGTGCAACGGTAGACACTAACATCCTGCTGTTCTCGAAGTCTTGCAACCAGCATAAGACTATCTGTGCCGTCACAAACAAGCAGAACAAAGATGGCGTAAGTAATCTGAGCGATTTTATTTTTAGACAGAACACCATCTGCGACTTTTCTACGTCAGACAGC
>CALZJL010000079.1 GCA_945787625.1 uncultured Prevotellaceae bacterium | reverse complement strand
ACTCGCTCGAAAAGGAAGGTGTGTTGGTTCCAATGGTAGGGAGCGTAGTCGGTGTTGTAGATGATGGTATTGCCTTCGAACTTGATTCCGTCTACGGACTTGGCGTAGAGTATGGGCTTGTCGAAGGTCTGTATGCGGTTGCGACGTATGGTGATGCCGCTGTGGAAGTATTTCTGCTGCTTGTCGAGATTGGGTATCTCGGGATAGATGGAAATGATGGCGTTGGTGAACTGGAAGCTGTTGGTGAGGGCGTTGATTATCTTGTTTTTCTCGATGAGGACGTCGCGACAGGCTCCAGTCTCGTACCAACCGTTGCAGTCTCCGCAGAGGAGTATGGCGCAGCCGCTGGTGTGGTCGAAGGTGTTGTTGCGGACGATGACTTGGCGTGGTGTGCTGAAGAGCGAGCCGCGGGCGCGATTGTTGCGTACGGTATTGCCTGTGAACTCTACGCGTGGACTCCATGTGAGGTTTTCGATGCCGTAGGCTGCTCGGAACGGATTGATGTCTTTAGAGATTGGTTCTGTGAGAGTTATACGGAATTGTCTGACGCCTTTGTTTATCTTGCCTTTGTGTGGGGCGATGCTTCGTATGGTATTGGGGGCGGAGACGACCTCCATGGTGTTGGACTGTATGAACTGGATTGTGTCGCCTGGCTCGCCCCAACGGAATCCGTAGCTCTGGCCGTGCATGTACTGGCCTATGAGGGTGTGGTCATCGATGCGCTCGATTATCTTGAGGTAGGTGCCGTGTACGTTGATGGCGTCGTCCATCATGCCTTCGAAGAGGCCGTTGCGCTCACGTATGATGCCCTTGCAGCCTGAGAAGTGGGTGGCATCGGCTTGTGTGGTGAAGTAGCGGGGGTCGTCTTTGCCGCGCAGGCAGATGCTGAGGCGGTTGATGTCGATGTCGGTACACATCTGTGCGAGGAGTCCCATGCCCTCGGCGTAGTGGACTTTGATGTTGTGGAGGGTGGTGCGGACGTCGTCGGCGAGGAACAGGGCTGGGGCCGGACGATTCCACGTGCGGAGGGCAAAGCGTGTGCCTGGGACGAGGCGTGGGTCTTTCCAAGAGGGGGCGTGTATGTTGCCGTCTTTGTCGGTGGTGAGGTTGCTTGTAGGGAATGAGCAGTCGGAGGTCTGAGCTATGAGGTGGCGACTGTTGCCGTCAAATGCTATGCCGCCGTTGGCATGGTAGCGCCAGCCTTCACCTCGGGTGTAGAGAGTTCCGTCCTTGACTTCCCAGTCTACCCAGGGTTCCATCTTGTAGCTGAGACTCTTGCCGTCGTTGTGGGTGATGACGGCTTGGGCGATGTGTGGGTTGGGAAAGTCTATGCTGAAATTGCGTAGGGTGCAATCGGTACTTTCTATGAGTGAGAGAGGGAGCATCTGTCCGTAGAAGAGTAGGTCGGCTCCGCAGCCGTCAAAGGTGACGTTTCTGAGCCCTTCGAGTGGTATGCCTACGGTCTTGGGCTGGTTTTGATCGTGGTTGGAGATGTAGTACTCGCGTGTGGCGGCTTGACGGGGGTGGAAGTGGTATTGTCCTTTGTCAAGTTGTATGCGTACCTTGAGACCTTGGGCGCTGAGGGCGCGTGCTGAGTCGCACATCTGAAGGAGTATGGGTGAGGCGTTGATGCTGGGATTGTTGGGGGAGAGCCCGAAGTCTTTGGCCTTGAGGGTACGTGTTCCGCTCGTGTGGGAGATGCTTACCTCGACGGAGGCTTTAAATATCTGAGCTGATGACGTGTGGGCGATGCTGAGCAGAATGGCAATGACGGTGGTGAGGAGAATCGCTTTGTTTGTCATGATAATATTTTTTGGCTTGTTGTTGTGGTGGTGTTATTTTATTGGTCTGGCTTGTCTTTTGTGCGTAGTATGAGGGTGGTGGCTCCGATGGTGATGATATCGCCGTCGCTCAGGGGTATGCGCTGGTTGTCGCGGAGTATGTCGTTCATGTAGAATGTGCCTGTGCCTGAGGGGGCGTCGCGTAGGAGGTATTGCAATTCTCCGCGGCTGTTCTGCTGTACGCGTATGATGCAATGGCGGGTGTCGATGCTTGGGTCGACGGTCTCGATGGGCTTGTTGATGCTGGTGCCTTTGACGTAGCGGCCGAAGACGTTGTCTCCCATCTGGAGTGGTATGACCTGCTTGTAGTGGAAGACGTTCTCGACTACGATGATGCTGCCGAGGTGGTCGTTGTTGGCGTTTTCGTCGAGTCGCTCGTTTTTCTGGGTGTCGCGTAGGGTGCTGGTACCGATGCGTATGCCAAACTGCTTGTTGCAGGAGGTACAGCTGAAGACCAGACGTTGGCCTGGCTGGTATTTGGTCTCGTCAAAGGTGATGTAGGTGTCGCATTTTGGGCAGCGTACTCGTTTCATTTCTGTGGGTTTTAGGTGTGTCTCACTTGAACGCCGAAAACCTGATTATGTGGTGGTAATCAGGTTTTCCTTGCAGGCGTATCTGTTGTTAGTTTTATTAATTATAGTATTTTAGCCATGTGCCTGAATACATTTTGTCGATGGCACGTACTACTTCAATCTGGGCTCGGGCAGAGGCTTCGTTGTGGTATCCTGTGAGTAGGACTCGTATCATCTTGCCGTCGTTGTACTCGACGGCGTTATTGACGCCTTCGTCGCGAAGCTTCTCTATGAGGAGTTGTGCTCCGTTGTGGGTGATGGCGCTGGCCATGACGATGCAGTATCCGTGTGGGGTGCTGACGTCTGTCTTGGCTTCAGCTTTTGCCTCGGTCTCTGATTCTGTTTCTGTTTCTATTTTTGCTTCAGCTCTTACTTCATCTTCTGTCTCAGCATTGGCTTGTGCTGTTTGTATCGTCTGCTCTGCACTTGGCTTGGCTTTCGGTGTAGGGGCTACGACACGGGGTTGTGGTGTGGGGGTATGAACGGGGGCGAAGATTGACTCTATGGTCTCGGTGGTGACAACTTTGGCGTATTTGCGGTCTGCCGTCATGTTGCCGTAGTTGGGCAGTATGAGGGTAAGTACTACTATAATGAGGGCGACGGCTGCGGCCACGCGGCTTAGTACGCTTCGTCTGATGCGTATGGTGATGTGGGTGTTTTCAGGGTGATGGGAGCGGCGGCGTGCTTCCTCCGGGAGCTTGGAGAAGTGGAAGGAGTCGAGTCCGTAGAGGTCGGGGGTGTCGACTCCTGCTATGCAGGGCTCGAAGTCTGTGTGACCTTGGTGGCTGACGATGCGTCCGATGGTGCCGACGTCAGTATGACCTGTCTCAAGGAGGGACTGGTTGATGTCTGCGACGTATTCGCTTACCCATTTGCTGGCTGTACGAGCGTTGACGTGATGGAGCTTGACGAGGGTGTCTTGCAGCAGATGGTCATCGTCGTGGAGTCGGGTGGTGTTGAGACTGGCTGTGCGTACGGCTGGCAGGTATAGGTTTTCCTCGGCGACAAACCGGGCTGGCTGATATGTCGTCTCGATGGCACCCAAGCCTGGTATGACTACGCTGTCATACTTGCACAGGAGGTATTCTATATGTCTGCTGAGGTCTTTCACGTCTGCAAATGTACAACAAAAAGTTGGATTAAGCGTATGTTTACGTTACTTTTTTTGTGGGCTCTTTTTGACGTTGTTTGTGTGCCGTTGATGCTTTTTGTGGGGTTTCTTTTGAGTATCAACTGGTTTTGTTTCGGGGCTGTCATGTTTATTCGCTTTAACATTTTTTTTGCCTCCGGAACTGTTCTTGGATTTGTGGTTGCTGTGGTGGCGTTTTGTGCCTCGGCGTGGGGTGGTGTCTTTGGTTTCGTATGTGGGTGCTTGGCCTAATTGCTCGGGGAGGGGAAGCTTTTCGATGTCTTTGTGGAGGAAGTTTTCAATCTTCCTGAAGTCGTATTGGTCGTTTGGACCTACGAGGGTGATGGCTTGGCCGTTGGCTCCGGCTCGGGCCGTGCGGCCTATGCGGTGGACGTAGTCTTCTACGTCGCGGGGGACGTCGAAATTGATGACGAGGGTGATGTCGTCGATGTCGATGCCTCGGGCTACGATGTCGGTGGCTACGAGTATGTCTGCCTGACCTGAACGGAACTTGTACATGGCTTCGTCTCGCTCTTGCTGCTGGAGGTCGCTGTGCATGGCAACGCAGTTGTAGCCTGACTGTCGGAGGGTGAGGGCGAGGTCTTTGGTGGTGAGCTTGCTGCCTGTGAAGATGATGACGCGCTTGGGGGGATTGTGATGGAAGAGGTGGCGTATGATGGCTGTCTTCTGGGTGTCGTAGCAGATGTATGCGCTCTGGTGTATGCCTTCGGCAGGCTTGCTGACTGCGAGCCTGATCTCGACAGGGTCGGTGAGGAGGGTGCGGGCGAGGTGGCGTATCTTTTCGGGCATGGTGGCTGAAAACATGATGGTCTGGCGCTGGGTGGGGAGGTACTTGGCTATCTGCATGATGTCTTCGCTGAATCCCATGTCGAGCATTCGGTCGGCTTCGTCGAGTATGAAGAAACTGACGTGGCTGAGGTCGATGTTGCCGAGACTGAGGTGTGAGATGAGTCGTCCGGGGGTGGCGATGATGATGTCAGCACCTTTCTGCATACCGCGCTTTTCTTGCTCATAGCGTATGCCGTCGTTGCCTCCGTAGACGGCTACGGAGCTGACCTCGGGGAGGTGGTAGGAGAAGCCTTGGAGGGCTTGGTCTATCTGCTGGGCGAGCTCGCGGGTGGGCGACATGATGACGCAGTTGATGTGGTCTTTGGGATAGTCTCCGTATGAGAGCTCGGAGAGTATAGGGAGGAGATAGGCAGCTGTCTTGCCTGTGCCGGTCTGGGCCACGCCGAGTAGGTCGCGACCTTCGAGTATGGGCGGAATGGCTGCGGCTTGTATGGGGGTGCACTCGGTGAAGTTCATGTCGTCGAGGGCATCGAGGACGGGGTCTGACAGATCGGTATCGTAGAAATCCATATAGTATTTTGTTTTTTTGTGGAATTATTCGGAGTAGGTGCTTACCTGGGGGCTTTTTTGTAGAGGTAGATGGCTATGGGGAGGTAGATGATGTTGGGCATCCATGCTGCTAACCATGCTGCCATGCCAGCTTGGGTGCTGAAACTGGCGCATATCCCCTGTAGGAGTATGTAGATGGCGCTGAGGCCTATGCCTATGCCGAGCGAGGTGCCCATGCCGCCTTTTCGTTTGCGGCTAGAGAGGCTGGCGCCGATGATGCTCAGTATAAAGGCGGCAAAGGGGGCTGCTATACGTTTGTGGTATTCGACTTCGAAGTCTTTGATGTTTCCGGTGCCGCGCATTTTCTGGCGGTCTATGTATTCCTTGAGCTGAGTGGAGGTCATGGTCTCCTGCATCTTGTTGGTCAGGAGGAAGTCTTGGGGCTCGAGGGTTATGATGCTGTCGATGGTGGGGTGGTAGGTGATGGTCTCGCGACGTCCCGTCAGCTCGCGTATGGTGACGCCAGATAGGGTCCACCTGAAGCGGACGTCTGAGATGGTGTCATACTGTGCGCTACGTGCGTAGAGGTGGGAGACGAGTTGCTTGTCGCGAAACTTGTCGAGCGAGAGGTGGTAGCCTGTATTGCTGATGCCGTCAAAGTGTTCGATGTAGGCGATGACTCCTGTGTCGACTTGCATGTGTATCTGTTCTGCCCAGGTCTTGGTCTTGATACGTTTCTTATACTGGTTTTCGAATGCAAGTCGCTTGACGCTGCCTCGGGGGATTATCTCGGTGCCGAGGTAGAGGTTGATGCTGGCTATGAGGGTGGAGCAGAGCATATAGGGAAGCATGAGTCGGCGGAAACTGACTCCGGCGGCGAGCATGGCGATAATCTCGCTACGGTCGGCGAGCTTAACGGTAAAGAATATGACAGAGATGAATACGAAGAGGGCTGAGAAGAGGTTGGAGTAGAATGGTATGAAGTTGAGGTAGTATGTGAATACTATCTCGCGCCAGGGGGCGTTGTTCTCGGTGAACCTGTCTACGAAGTCGTTGTAATCAAAGATTACGGCTATCGTAATGATGAGTATCAGCGAGAAGAAATATGTCCCGAGAAACTTCTT
>CALZJL010000078.1 GCA_945787625.1 uncultured Prevotellaceae bacterium | reverse complement strand
CATTTCCTTGCCCTTATACAACTCAAACTCTTCAAATGAATTTATTTCCAACATATGTACCAAAAGTTTATTTGTGATGTTTATAGCTTCAAGCCAAGTTCTCTCACTATCTCACTAATTCGTTTCTCCGTGCCAAGTCTTGCTGGCACTAAGGGCAGACGCAGCTCATTCTGTATCAGTCCCATTTCGCTGAGCAGAGCCTTCACTCCTGCAGGATTACCGTCTACAAAGAGCAACTTGAACAGCTCTGTGAAGCGATGGTGTATGCTGAGAGCCTGATCGTATTCGCCACGTAGCGCAAGGCGCACCATGCGACTGAACTCTTGCGGGAGGGCATTGCCTATGACCGATATCACACCTACGGCCCCAAGTGTGAGCAAAGGAAATGTGATTCCGTCATCTCCGCTTATGACATCAAAGTTCTTTGGCTTGTTCTTGATGATATCGTCCATCTGGGTGATATTGCCACTGGCTTCCTTGATAGCTACGACGTTTTCAAAATCGCGGGCAAGGCGTAATGTGGTCTCGGCTGTCATATTCACTCCTGTACGCCCTGGTACGTTGTAGAGCACCACTGGTACTGGACTCGCCTCAGCTATGGCTTTGAAGTGTTGATACAGACCTTCCTGGCTCGGTTTATTGTAATAGGGGCATACACTCAGTATACCATCCACACCGTCAAAGTCTCCGTGTTTGAGCTCGCTCACCACACTCGCGGTACTATTGCCTCCACAACCGAGCAGAATGGGCACCCTGCCTGCTACGCGCTCTATAACATCATGTTTGATGCGCTGTTTCTCTTCTTGGGTGAGAGTTGGTGTCTCGGCAGTAGTTCCCATCACGCAGAAAAAGTCTACTCCACGTGTGATATGATATTCCACTAATCTATAGAGGGCATCCCAATCGACACTACCATCATGGTTGAAGGGAGTAATGAGAGCAACGCCCAGTCCTCTGAACTTATTTTGTGCCATAAAAATATATGTTTCCTTTATAAAACTCTGCAAAGTTACGAATAAGTGAGAGGAAAAGCAAATGAAAATTTGTTTTTATTTGCTTTTCCCGAACGAAAGGAACTTCGACCGTAGTGAAGCGTAGGTCAGAGTTACGAATAAGTGAGAGGACGCATGCTACTTAGGGAACTAATTTAACTCGGCTTGTCAAAAAAATAAAAAAACTAAATACCCACAAATATATTTGCTTTTAATGTCTCTTATTCATAACTTTGCACAAAAATAGTATTTCATGCATATCTACAATCATCTGCGCAGGAGCATACTTGCTCGTATTGTCTTAGCTATCATTTTAGGTATCACTATGGGTACGGTGTTGCCAATATGGTTTGTGAGACTCTTTGTCACATTCAACGATATCTTCAGCGAGTTTTTAGGTTTTAGTATACCGCTGATTATTGTAGGACTCGTCACGCCAAGTATATGTGAGATTGGCACTAAGGCCCGAAACTTGCTCCTTGCCACCGTTGCTTTGGCTTATGGGAGCACCATCATTGCGGGGCTTGGCTCTTACGCTATATCATCTATCAGCTTTCCTTACTTTATAGAGCAGATGTCTGCGATAGATGACATTGCTACCAAAACTGATATTGCGCCGTATTTTACGGTAGACATACCGCCTCTGATGAACGTGATGACGGCATTAATCTTGGCCTTTGTCATGGGCTTGGGCATCAGTTATATCAAGGGCAGTACACTAAAGGCTGTGGCTATTGATTTTCGCGACATCATCACGGGCACTATCGAATCTGTCATTATTCCGCTACTGCCCATTTACATATTCGGTATTTTTATGAATATGACAGCCAAGGGTGAGGTCTTTGGTATTCTTTCGGTGTTTATCAAGATTATAGGTATTATCTTTGCCATGCACATCGTATGGTTGTTGTTGCTATTCTTGATTGGGGGCTCAATCGGGCGACGCAATCCTCTCAAGGCTCTCGTCACGATGATGCCTGCTTACTTTACTGCGTTGGGCACGCAATCAAGTGCTGCCACTATCCCTGTCACTCTCAAGCAGACTGTCAAGAATGGAGTACGCGATGAGATTGCGGGGTTTGTAATACCTCTGTGTGCCACGATACACCTCAGTGGCAGTATGCTCAAGATTGTGGCATGCGCTATTGCTCTGATGATAATGAAGGGTGATGCTATCGTATTGTCGCAGTTCGTAGGATTTATCTGTTTGCTGGGTGTGACGATGGTTGCTGCCCCAGGCGTACCGGGCGGAGCAATAATGGCTGCACTGGGTATTTTGCATAGTAGCCTGGGCTTTGACGCGAGTGATCAGGCATTGATGATTACCTTATATATCACGATGGACAGCTTCGGTACTGCATGCAATGTGACTGGTGACGGCGCTATTGCTTTAGTGGTAAATAAGGTCGCAAAGTGATATTTCTTTCAGATAACTGACAATAAAGTATTTATTTAATATATCAAATGGAAACATCTGTTTATAAGACTACTGGCACTTGTAGCAAAGAGATTAGAATCGTATGTGACAAAGACATTATTCAGAGCGTAGAGTTTGTCGGGGGCTGTCCTGGCAACTTGCTTGGCATATCACAATTGGTGCGCGGCATGCGACGTGAGGATGTTATCGCACGTCTTGAAGGTGTGCGTTGCGGACTTAAAACTACGTCTTGTCCTGACCAATTGGCTAAGGCTCTTAAAGGGATGCTATGATGATATACGAAAAGGGTAATACTGTGACTCACCTCATTGGGACAGCATTTGCTCTCTCATCAATATGGATGGCATGGCCTGCCGTACATCGTGGGTGGGAAATGGCATTCGGAGTGTTGTTTTTCGTCGCAGGAATGTTTTTGATGTATCTGTCGAGTTCGCTCTATCATTGGGTGAAACCAGGGAAAGTCAAGGATATTCTACGTCGTTGCGACCATATCAGCATATATGTGATGATTGCCTGTTCGTACACGCCTCTCTGCGTGGGGGTCATAGGGGGCTGGACAGGGTGGCTGATGTTTGCCTTGCAATGGGCTGCGGTGATAGGTGGCACTATCTACAAGATTGTTGCTTTTGGCAAGTATCCGCGGCTCTCATTGGCCATATACTTGATAATGGGCTGGAGTGCAGTATTGATAGCTCCGCAGATTATCCAGAAGTTGACTGTTCCGATGCTTGTACTGCTGCTCACAGAGGGTATCATGTATAGCGCAGGGACATATTTCTTCTCCAACGACCACAAGAAGGGTTTCCATGCTATATGGCATATCTTCGTGCTACTTGGCTCCATAGCACATTGGAGTGTGGTTTTGCTGTTACTTATCTGATCCTTGCATGTCTGATACTATCATTACTGACGCTCTCGTTGCTTCGTGGTATAAACCTCGCCTGGCTGATACTCACAAAGGAGACTATGGTCGTGCCCTACTCGTGGCTGGCAGTCATGGCATGATGGGGGCGGCACTTCTGTCTGCGAGAGCATGTATGCGCAGCGGTGTGGGATTGCTCACTACACGCGTACCCTCATGTGGCTATGGTATCATGCAGCTTGGCATACCTGAGGCCAAATGCGAATGTGATATCTGCGACACTCACCATACGAAGATTGTCGTACCGCATGACACCGAGGTCATCGGGATTGGGCCAGGCTTGGGGCTACACCAAGACACGCACAATGCTCTGCATCAACTCTTGCTTGACAATGACTTGCCCTTGGTAGTCGATGCTGACGCTCTTAATATCCTGGCATTGCACCCCGAATGGCTTTCTCTCGTGCCTCGCGGCTCTATATTGACTCCTCACCCTGGTGAAATGAAACGACTCGGTGGTGATGCTCAGTCTTTGGTGGATAAGTTTGGCGTCATCGTTGTCTTGAAAGGATATCACACAGAGATATATTCAGCGCATGGCAAATATATGAATTCTCTTCATGGCAACCCTGGCATGGCTGTAGGAGGCTCGGGCGATGTGCTCACAGGCATTATCCTTGCGCTCTTGTCACAACATTACAATCCTCTCCATGCTGCATGTATGGGGGTATGGCTTCATGCCTATGCTGCCGACATTGCTTTGGAACAAAATCAAAGCCACGAGTCTCTTCTACCTTCTGATGTCATTTCTCATGTTGGATTGGCTTTCAATAGAATTTAATAGCTTGTTAACTTTAACCTATAATAGTTAGAATGTATGCTTCGTAACTTATTTTGTTTACTTCTTACCATTGTATGCAGTATGAGTGCTAACGCAGAAGCCTACAAATACTGCATGTATGATGTAGAAATTGGTGTAGGACGCACGGGTACTATGCGAGTGAATGAGAAGACCAACGTCGAGTTTAACTTACCAAGACATGGCATAGTACGCGACTTGCCTGCACAATCCTATGTGAGACGTTTATTGCCCGACGGACATGGAGGCGTGGTAGAGCGACTGATGTGTTACGATACAGACTATAGCGACATCTACGTAAGCGACAAATTCAACATCTCGGAGCATGACCACATGCTTTCCCTGCGTATAGGAGACAAGGACCGACTTATCACAGGAGAGAAAAAGTACGAGTTGTCATACGTTCATCACCTGAAGGATGACCGCACTCCATGTGGGGATATTTTCTACTATTCGCTACTCGGTGCGTATCATGAGGCTGAAACTGACACTTTTAGATTTTGTATAAGGTTTGACGAGCCCGTACCGCAAAGCTCACTTGACTCTTTGCGATTGTTCTACGGCAAACTGGGTAGCGATCGTGTACACAACGAGGCATTGACCGTAGTGACAGACTCTATGATATGCGGAGAGATCACAGGACTTAATCCTCATGAAGCAGTGACAGTCTTTATGCCTTTGCCTGAGGGGTATTTCAACAGTTCTGATGTAGGCATGGGGATAGCATGGTGGATGATTTTGTTTGTCACGACTATCCTGATGTGTATCGCTGTCATAGTACGAGAGATGCGCCAGCACAACAGATTCATCAAAGTCGTAGAATGCTGGCCGCCCAAAGGGCGTTCGAGTGCAGATTTAGGCTATATCTACGACACTACCGTAGACAGTCAGGATATCATCTCCCTGATACCCTATTTTGCTCATCGTGGTCTGCTCGACATAGACACCACCACAGGTCACCCCATACTCCACAAGAAGAAGGAAATCTCTGATGAGAGCCCCTTGTATCAGAGATTGCTATTTGATGCCATGTTTGCCAAAAGTGACACCTTTGATACTAAGAAACCGACAAAGTATTTTGCAAAGACATGGCTCAAGCTGGAGGCAGAAATCAAGAATGCCAACAAGGGTATGGCTGATAAGTATTCACCCTGGCTGTTATTGTGGTTGGCAGCAGGAGTGACATGCTTCTTGGGTTTCTGTGCGGCAGACATTACAAAATGCGATATGGTATTACTGTATGGTTTGGGGATAACTTGTTTGTTCCTACCCATCGGAATCCTATCCCTATTCCTATGGGACAGGGAGTTTATGTCGCAGTTCAGAGCCATATTACTTGTCATACTGTACCTAATCTGCATGTGTGTCCAATATGTATTATGGTACAGCATGAATAATGATATCGAAGTACACCTCACCCCACTCATGCAAAGCACTATGCTTATTACTTATCCTTTTGCGCTAATTGCGAGCGTCATGCTCTTCCGCCTACGCAGCATCAGCAAGACTCGACTGACGATGATAGGACAGATTCTCGGCTTTAAGGAGTTTATAGAAAAGTCAGAGAAACCTATGCTCGACTCACTGTCTGCTGAGCATGAGAACTACTTCTTCGACATACTTCCATACGCCATAGCATTTGGACTTTCAGACAAGTGGATTAGCAAGTTTGCCCCTATGCTAGATTCCATGCCGGACTGGTATAAGAGCAATGACAACTCGCCCAAGACCTTCGCTCACATGATGAACCCACACATACTATATTCTTCAAAGATGCGAGATAGCGTAATCAATGAGCAAGCAGCAGAGATGGCAGCAGAGAGCAAGGCTTCAGCATCAAGAGGCAGTATAGGAGGCTTCTCAGGAGGAGGTTTTGGCGGAGGAGGATCACATAGTTGGTAAAAGGGCTGAGATATTTCTCTCATAAAGCAAAAGAATCCAACATTAATCTTGACTTTAATATTA
>CALZJL010000077.1 GCA_945787625.1 uncultured Prevotellaceae bacterium | reverse complement strand
GGCGTACGGCAATGTCGAGCATGCACATCATCATGTAACGCTCGGTCTGCAGACCCTTGTAGTTGCTCGTATAGAAAGCATAGCGCTCCTTCATCAATTTCTCTGCCTCACGATAGAGATGTTCGTCTTTCCTGTACACCGTCATTGGCAGATCCCACGAGCCGAAACGTATAGTAATTCGCTGTTTGTCCAAGTTGTTCTCCATTAGTCCAATATGGTAATATGCTGAATCAGATTGTAAGGTTGGCAATGCATCGGTCTACCTGAGCTATCATCTTGCTGATGCGTTTGCGGGCAAGCTTGAGGTCGTCTGTGTCGGTCATGTCAATCAGACGAGCCGTCTTGAGTTGGGCGTATTTCTCTTCCAACCTGTGTTTTTCTTCTTCCAGAGCCTTGCTGCGCTCCTTCTCTTGGGCCAGCTTCTGCTCTGTCACAGCCAATTTCTCCAGCATTTTTTCATACTGGAACATCATCTGGCGACATCTGGTCTCAAGCCTTGTGACCACCTGCATCAACTCCTGGTCCATATCCTGTATTGAATCTGTTTCTCTGCCTTTCCGTGTATTCCCACAGATGTCTTAATCTGCACTGTCGGCGGTTGGCTTTTCTTTCTTTGCCAGCATCACGATGGTATGTACGAATTCGCTCATCCACTGTTCGCTATAACCCAGCTGTGCCTGATATCTGCGTACTGAAACAACAGCTTTGCGCACACCTTCGTCCTTCCAGTTGTTGCCTGTCATAATCTCATGCACTTGCTTGTCAACCATACCTTTGAGTGCTTTTCTCATAAAGCCAGGCAACCGGAATTTCCATTGCATGAGATTGCCCATGAGCATCATCAATACCTGATTGAATCCTTGAAACTGCAATAGATAGGGTTGTACGTCGCGCATTGTGCGGCAATGTTTCTTGACGCTTGCATCTATCTCCTTGAAGAAGCCTTCGCTGACGCCGTATATTCCCTCGATAAGTTTTTGGCAGTGCTTCTTCTCGCCCAATCCAAGTTTGTTGTTGAGGGTTGTCACGTGGTATGTCTGCTTGAACACACGCAAATCTGGCAAGGCGGCAAGGTTATTGATGCCTACCTGAGCCGCAATAGCGGCTTGATAGTATACTCTGATGAGTAGCATGAAATCCTCAACGCCACCGACCTTATGTCCTTCTTCTGCCTTTTTCCCAAATAATTTGTCGAATATTCCCATTGGATATGTATATGTTGGAATTAACTGTCAAATACTGCCGTATCTTTATTTTCTTTGTCTTCTTCGCCAATAGCCTCATTCTCTGGCGGTTCCTGATTCTCCGACTCTGCCAATTCCGGCATCGTCAGAATGTCTGTGATTGAAATCTGCCAAAGCAAGACATCTGTCACCATAGGCATACGTCTGATCAGCATGGTGTCCATCACTGTACCAGTCCTCCTCAATACCAATCCCTTTATCACGCGGGTATTTGCTGCGCCTTCTGCTCCATGTCTGAATTCCGATACTGTAAGAGCCGAACCGCACCGGACAATTCTGGTGACAACAAAGGCTGACATGATGCACAACGGCAAGACAAATACCGCTAAGGTAAAGGCTACTATCAGATCCACACATCTTTTGAGCGTGAGATTGAGCCAACTGTCACTCCAGACGGTATCAAGGATTCTTGCTATCCATAAGCGAAAGCCCACAACAATCACTGCGTTCAACGCACTGATTCCTCCCGCCAACGAAGTACGCAGCGGAAACCAGCAGCAGACGGATGTCATTACAGATGTGACTATAATCAAATCGCAGACAGCTAAAATCCTGCGGGCATATGCTTTATCAATAGACGCCATATTACTCATTATTTTGCAAAGATAAACAAATATTTTGGAATCCCCATCTGCCTATATGAAAAATCGTCCTTTATAGTCAAATATATTATTATTCTGCTTCAAAAAGGATAAAGTGTCAATAAAAAAATGTATCTTTGCCGACAGTTATGTTACATTTGGATTAAAATATACTGTTTTAAACGAAAAGCCAGAGCAATGGAAGCAACAAATCAACAAACTACAACTAACAACAGGGCTTATCAAGAACAAGAAGGTTTGTTTTCACTACAGACCATACTCAGGCTCGTGATTTTACATTGGGAATGGATTCTCCTGTCTGTGGTGGTCTGTGTCGGATTGAGTTTCTTGTATCTACGCTATACCAGACCGGTATATTCCGCTTCGATGAAAGTTCTTGTCAAAGACGGAGGAAGTAAAAATACCCGAAGTCGTATGCAGGGGGCTGCCTTGGAACAGATGGGTATGCTTGATCTATCGGATGGCTTTGATAATGAACTTGAGATTATTTCAAGTGCTAGTATAGCTGAGCGAGTAGTGCGTAACCTAAAACTTTATGTTCGCTATTATCACGAGGGAAGAGTGATCAAGGGTGAGCTTTACAAGGATAGTCCGATTATAGTAGATATGGACGAGTCGAGCCTTAATAAACTTGATCACCCTCTTCGCTTTATGATTACATCTACAGGAAAAGGATTTCATATTGAGGGCAAGTTTGATAAAGAGAATCCTAAGGAAGTCAACTTCCGGAAGGACATAACTCAGTTGCCGGCTTCCGTGTCTACGCAATATGGTATTTTGATGTTACGTCATCAACCAGGAAAAAAAATGGTTGATGGTCCTCTTTATGTAAATATTTATCCTCCAATGAGGGTTGCCCGCCAGTGTATAAAGCAATTGTCTGCAAAACCGACGAGCAAGACAACTACCATAGCAAATGTAACTTTCGTTGATACAGACAAATGTCGTGTGATTGATTATTTGAATGAGCTCCTCGTATGCTACAATGCTGATGCCAATGAGGATAAGAACGAAGTGGCTCGCAAGACTGAAGCTTTCATTGCCGAGCGTCTTAACATTATTCGTAACGAACTTGATGTGGCAGAAGGAGAGCTTGAGGAATATAAACGTAAGAATGAACTTATCAATCTCACAAATGATGCTTCTACTGCTCTGAATAGTATCACAAATTACCGTAAGGAGCAGGTTGAGCTACAGACCCAGATATCAATACTCAAATCCATTATGGATTATATGGACTCTCCTGCTAACTATCTTGCCATACTCCCTGTCAACATGGGACTTGACAATCAAGAGCTCAATAAGTCCATTTCGCAATATAATAGTCTAATACTTCGCCGTAATAGATATCTCAAGGGTAGCAGTGAAGATAATCCTACTGTGATACAGGTCACGCAGCAGGCTCAAGATCTTTGGCCTCTCATACGTGAGAATATGAGCACTATTTATCGTGATATGCAGATGCAAAAGCGTTCGATCGATTCGCAATTCGACATGTATAGCGGACAGATTAATCGTACTCCTACACAGGAACGCGCTTTGACCAATATCGGACGGCAGCAGGAGCTCAAATCCAACCTCTATCTTACTCTTCTTCAAAAGCGCGAGGAGAATTACATACAACTTGCTTCTGTTGCAGCAAAAGCGCGTATGATTGATGCCCCCATGCTTGCCCTCAAGCCTGTGAGTCCCAAACCGCTAATCATATATGCAGTAGCATTGATGTTTGGCCTTTGTGCCCCAATAGGAGTATTTTATTTGCTCGCTCTGTTGCGTACTCGAATTGAGGGACGTGAGGATATTGAAAGTTTGACCAATCTTACTATTATTGCAGATATCCCTAAGACAAATCGTGTAGCTCAAGGTAACCGGGCAGTTGTTGTCAAGGAGAACCAAAATGATTCGATGGAGGAGTCCTTCCGTGCTTTGCGTACCAACTTGCCTTTCATATTGAAGAAGAGCGAAAAGGTGATAATCTCTACTTCATGTATCCCTGGAGAGGGAAAGACTTTTGTCGCATCCAATCTCGCCATGTCTATAGCCCTCATGGGCAAAAGAGTCATAGTGGTAGGACTGGATATACGAAAGCCTCGTCTTATACAACTTTTTGGACTCCGTCCCGACAAACGTGGAATAACTAATTTCCTTGTGCTTGACGAGCCAGATTATGACTTGCTTGACAAACAGATTACCCCCAGTGGCATCAATGCTAATCTTGATGTAATGCCAGCGGGAATCATCCCTCCAAACCCGTCGGAATTGCTAAGTAGCGAACAATTGAGATTAGCCATTGAACATCTATCTTCAATTTACGACTATGTCATTCTGGATACACCGCCTTTGGCTCTTGTTACTGATACACTCAATATCGCGAGAGTAGCAGATATGACAATCATTGTAGCCCGAGCAGACTATTCGCTAAAAGAAAATTTTGCTTTAGTCAACGAACTTTCCGAAAGCGGAAGGTTGCCTAAGTGTAATATTGTACTCAACGGAGTGGATTATACAAAGCGTAAGTATGGCCATTACGGCCATTATGGTCACTATGGTCATTATGGCCGTTATGGACAATATGGTCGTTATGGAGACGATGCTGGAAGTCAAACTTATACTGAGAAATGATTACGTTGAAACGTAAAATACTGACCGCAACGATATGTATCACTTCCCTTCTGGCACAAGCCCAGCAAGGGAAGTGGGCGTTGTATCCCTCTTATAGCCAGCCTGTTCAGGTTAAGGTCTTCGGAAACTTGTTGTACAGTATTACGACGTCAGGCGCAATAGACAACAGCACGGGGAGGCAGACGATGGTTGGCAACCTTGTCAGATACGACCTCGATGATGCGAGCCTGCGTACATACGATTCACTCAATTCGTTGTCTTCGACAGGTATACGTATCATTGACCATAATGAAAAAAGTGAAAACACGATACTCGTATACAGAGATAATGTCATAGACCTTCTTGCTGAGGACGGGAGCGTCATGAGTGTACCTGACTTAAAGACTGCCGATATAACAATCAACAGTATCTACAACTACAATCATATAGCGTATCTGTGTACCAATATTGGCATAGTAGAGCTCGACTGTATCAACGGTGTATTAGCTAATACCTACAAGAGTCCGTACAATGTCCAGTCAATGTGTATATTCAATGACAGATATTATATAGCGTGCACTGAAGGACTTTATGTTGTAAAGTTGTCTGACAATCTTTATGATAAGTCGTCGTGGCAGCAGTATAGATCCTATGCGATAGATTTTATCACCTCGTTCTGTGGCAATCTGTTAGCCCGCATTGGAAACTGTTTTATAACGCTAGATACGTCTACTGGTTATGAACGATGGTTTGACTCTAAGATCAGAGGGCAATATGTGGGTTCTACTTCTGACTTTGCATATTTTCTTGTCGTTGGCAGTACAAATTCCACATTGACAGCCCTTCATTCGGATCTCACTACGATTACCGCTCTAAGCGACCTTCCTCCTATCACATCAATAAGTTTGTCCGGTCAGACATTTTGGACTGCTTCGCCTGCTTCTGGTGTCATCCCCTATACTCTCGATATTGCAACCAGGTCTTTTGAGCCACAGGCTTCTGAACCCTTGTTTGTTGTCAACTCACCGAGAAGGGATACGTTTTGGCGTATAAATTTTGACGAACACGGTCGCCTTCTTGCTGCTGGAGGTATAAATACGCAGACTGCAGATTATTATCCAGAGACTGTCATGATGTACACTGGGGGCGTATGGAGGTGTTCTGACGAACAGGACATACGCAGTCGTTACCCAAATTTGTCTCACTACAATACAGATACGTTTGTCTCAGATCCATCTTTGTCTGATCATTTCTTTGCTGGGGTATATCGCAACGGACTGCAGGAATATCGCCTGAACCAAAACGGCGAGCTTGAACTGGTGGATTTTTTCAATTATTCCAACAGTCCAATCCGTGTCATCACTGCGGTTGAGAACATACAAGATAAGCAGAATTACTGCACTTGCACCTCTCTCGTGTATGATAGCAATGAGAATCTGTGGATGGCTAATCAACAGACGGATACAATAGTCCGGATTCGACGTCCCAACGGGCAGTGGCTATCCCTTTATTATGAGCAAATCAAAAGAGCGTCAAATATCTACCAAATACTGCCATCGACGAATGGAATCAACTTTCTCGTCAGCAACCAGGGTACATCTCGGGGCTTCTTTGGTTTTGATACGGCTGGCACTCTCAATTATGTAGGTGATGACACTTCGTTGCTTCGTTCGTCCATTACCAATC
>CALZJL010000076.1 GCA_945787625.1 uncultured Prevotellaceae bacterium | reverse complement strand
GAGCGCAGCGTCCTCAGCCTCCTCCATACGAGCACGCTCATCGGGCGATTTGTCGTCAATACCACACAGATGCAATACGGAGTGAATGATGACCCGGCAGAGCTCATTGTCGTACGCCTTGTCAAACAATACGGCATTGGAGCGCACCGTGTCGAGCGAGATAAAAGTATCGCCGGCTATACGGTCAGACACGGAGTAGTCAAAGCCGATATGGTCAGTATAATAGTCGTGCCCCACGAACTCACGATTGATGCGCAGTATCTCCTCGTCGTCTACAAACACATAGCTGATCGCCCCCACACGTCTGCCATAAGACTCAGCCACACTCCCTATCCAAGCCCTCACCTTCTCCCAGTCCAAGTCAGGCAGAGGCACATTGACACAATTGAAAGTAATCATCACCTCTGCAAAAGTTCGACAGCCTTGAGCACCATCTCATTGTCCTCATAGATGATGGCAAAATACTCGCTCATATCCCACACATCGCGAGCCAAGAGAGCCTTTAGCAGCAATGAGATACGCTCCGTAGTCAGTCGCTTCTCCTCGGGGCTCACATCGACATTAATCCCCTTGTCCTTAGCTTCGCCATACACCCGGTCTATCAGCCACTGGGGCACGCTGTACCCCGCCTTGTAAGCCTCAAACGAGTCATAATCCTTAGTGATACGCTTGCGCAGTTTGTCGAGGTAGCGCAGCGAATTGCTTACCACAAGATTACGAGCCGAAATCTCGCGATACAGGCGCGTAGTCTTCGTCGTATCGAGTGGCACGAAACAGTCAGGCATGATACCACCGCCGCCATACACCGTACGCCCCTCCTTCAAAGTATAGAACTTGAGCGAGTCAGGCAAGTGGATACTGTCCGCATTGGTCAGCTCTCCGTTATTGAAACGATTGATCAAATCCATGTGATACTCCATCTGCTTGCCCTTCTCGTAAGGCTTTTGTATGCAACGTCCCGACGGAGTATAGTATTTAGCCACAGTAAGCCTTATCATGCTCCCATCGGGCAAGTCGAGAGGACGCTGTACCAGCCCCTTGCCAAACGTACGACGCCCGATTACCACCCCACGGTCATGGTCCTGCACCGCACCAGCCAGAATCTCGGCAGCCGAAGCCGAATACTCATCGACGAGGATAGCCAGCTTCCCCTCCTGAAAGGCATTCCCACCCCTGCTACGAAACTCCTGGCGAGGAAACACACGCCCCTGCGTATAGACTACCATGTCTCCTGCCGGCAGGAACTCACTCCCTATCTCAGCCGCAGCCTGAAGGAATCCGCCGCCATTCTGCGTCAAGTCTACAATCAGGCTCTTCATGCCCTTAGCCTTGAGCCCATCGATAGCCTCAAGCATCTCATCATGCGTAGTCTGGGCAAAATTGTTGAAACGTATCAAGCCAATCTCGGGCGTCACCATAAAAGCAGCATCGACCGAGTGTACGGGAATCTTGTCGCGCTTGACATCGAAATAGATCAAGTCCTTCAGACCCTCACGCTTCACACCGAGATGAGCGATACTGCCCCTTCTGCCACGCAGACGGCTCATAATCTCCTCGCGCGACATCTTCACCCCAGCAATCAGCGTATCTGCCACCGATACTATACGGTCGCCGGCCACGATGCCAGCCTTCTCCGAAGGCCCCTTAGGCACAGGCTGAATCACCAGCACCGTATCCTCAAGCAAGTTGAACTGAATACCGATACCATCAAACGAGCCCTGCAAAGGCTCATTCAGCTTCTTCGTCTCCTCAGCATTCGTATACGACGAATGCGGGTCAAGCTTGAGAAGCATACCCGAGATAGCGTCCTCGATAAGCCTATGCGTATCCACACTATCTACATAATAATTGTTGACCGTAGCCGTAGCCATAAACAGCTTGCGAAACTCCGTCTCCATATCCTGAGACTGAGCCGCAACAGAGCCAGCCACCAACAGCGACAACACCACATAAAATAATCTAACCATACGAAACTACTATTTATCAGGCAGAAATTCATCAATCCGATGCGAAAAGCGAGCCAGCTCCCTCACGACACTACTCGAAATGCACGCCAACTCAGGCTTGGCAAAGAGCACCACAGTCTCAATCCCCGGCGAAATCCTCCTGTTCACATCAGCCATCTGCAACTCATACTCATAATCCTTCACACTACGCACCGCCCTGACTATCACACCGCAGCCCCTCTCAGCAGCAAAGTCGGCAGTAAGCCCCTCGTAGCACTCCACCGTCACACGCCCCACACCCTCATACAAAGCCTTGATGCGCTCCACGCGCTCTGTGGCAGACAGCCACCCGTCTTTGCCGACATTCACACCCACCCCGACGAGCACCTCATCAAAAAGAGCGAGAGCCCTCTCAACCACATCGGCATGGCCGCGAGTAAAAGGATCAAACGACCCCGGAAACAATGCCCTCATACGCCCGTCACCTCCTCGTCGTCAGCCAAATCCTCCTCAATCACAAGATTGTCAATGATGAAGTTCTGACGCTCCATAGTATTCTTGCCCATATAGTACTCCAGCAATTCCTGCACCTGATCGCTCTTATTGAGCGTCACCTGCTCGAGCCGAATGTCCTGACCGATGAAATTCTTAAACTCGTCTGGGCTAATCTCACCCAGACCCTTGAAACGCGTAATCTCAGGGTCAGGCCCCAAATCAGCAATAGCCTGCACGCGCTCCTCCTCACTATAGCAATACTGCGTGATGAAATCCTGCCCCAGCGTCAGATGCCTGCGCACCCCACCATGCCCCGAGACCTCAGCAGCCTCATCAAAAGCACGAAGCTCAGCCTCAAGCTCCTCAATCCTCCTCTTGCCCACCTTGGAGCGGCGATTCCTCACCCTAAAAAGCGGAGTCTGCAAGATAAACACATGCCCCTTCTTGATAAGGTCTGGGAAGAACTGAAGGAAAAACGTAATCATCAGCAGTCTGATATGCATACCGTCCACATCGGCATCGGTAGCCACTATCACCTTATTGTAGCGCAAACCCTCAAGCCCGTCCTCGATGTTGAGCGCAGCCTGAAGGAGATTAAACTCCTCATTCTCATAGCACACCTTCTTGGTCATGCCAAAACAGTTCAGAGGCTTGCCACGCAGCGAGAACACAGCCTGCGTATTCACATCCCTACTCTTCGTAATCGAGCCACTCGCACTATCACCCTCGGTGATGAAGATACACGACTCCTCCTGCAGCGAGCCCCTCACGTCCGACAAGTGTACCCTACAGTCACGCAGCTTACGATTGTGCAAGTTGGCCTTCTTGCTCATCTCGCGAGCCTTCTTGGCCACACCAGCCATCTCCTTGCGGATACGCTCACTCTCCTGCACCTTAGAGAGAATCACCTCAGCCACGTCAGTATTCTTGTGCAGGAAATTATCCACCTGCTCCTTGACGAAATCCCCCACAAACTTGTCGATGCTCACCCCACCCTCAGGCGCAGTCGTCAGCGAGCCCAGTTTCACCTTAGTCTGACTCTCAAACAGCGGCTCCTGGATATTGATACTGATAGCAGCCACCAGACCATTGCGAATATCCCCATACTCATAGTTCTTGCCCGAATAGTCCTTGATGACCTCAGCGATATACTTCTTGAACGCAGCCTGATGCGTACCACCCAGCGTCGTATGCTGACCATTGACAAACGAATAGTACTCCTCACCATTCTGCTTCGTATGCGTAAACGCAATCTCGATATCCTCACCCGTCAGATGACAAATAGGGTAGAGAGCATCGTAGTCCATACGATCATTCAAGAGGTCAGACAAACCGTTGCGCGACATGATACGCCTCCCCCCAAGCATAATCGTAAGCCCCGTGTTGAGATATGTATAATTGCGCAACATCGTCTCGATATACTCACTCCGAAACGCATAATGCTTGAAAAGCGAAGCATCAGGCTCAAAGAAAATATACGTACCATTCTCCTCCTGCGTATCCTCCGTCACATCGCTCATCAGGCCCCCCTTCTCAAAGACCGTACGCCTCACCTGCCCGTCACGATACGAATGAGCCTCAAAACGCGAACTCAAAGCATTCACCGCCTTAAGACCCACACCATTCAGACCCACACTCTTCTTGAAAGCCTTAGAGTCATACTTACCACCCGTGTTGAGCATCGACACCGCCTCGACAAGCTTACCCAAAGGAATACCACGCCCATAGTCGCGAATCGAAGCCCTGAGATTGTCCTCAATCGACACCTCGATACGCTTGCCGGCATTCATCTTAAACTCATCGATACTATTGTCAATGACCTCCTTGAGCAGCACATAAATACCATCCTCAGCCTGCGAGCCGTCACCCAGACGCCCGATATACATACCAGGACGCGTACGCACGTGCTCCATATCCGACAAATGCCTGATATTACCCTCATCGTAGTTAGTCACAGCCGCACTCTCGAAATCCAATTCCTCCATACGCAATCACACACACATCATCATCAGATATCCTTCCTCCACGTCCTCCTCCTCTTCGTCACCTTAGAGTCCAACGACTGCCAGATACTCAACGCCTTGGTATTCGTCTCAAGCTGCGGACAACACTCCGCCCTCTCGAATCCCATACGACGTGCCGACTCAATAATATCAGCAAAAATCAGACTCACGCAGCCCGTGTCCTGATACTCCGGCAACACCCCAATCAGCAGCAAATCCATAGCCTCACTATGTCTGAAATACAAAGCCCTCAGCAAATGCCACCATCCCAGCGGCCACATCTTAGCCTTAGCCCTCTGCACCGCCTTAGCCAAATTAGGCATACACACACCCACCGCGATAGGCTCCCCCTCCCTGTTGTCCACCACCGAAATCAAGTCGATATTCATCATCGGCAGATAAGACTCAGCATACTTATCCATCTGCTTCCCACTCATCTCGCTATACCCATACAGATTGCGATACGACGTGTTGATAATCTCAAACATCTTGCGTATATAGCCACTCGAACGCAACTCCCCCTTGCTCGCAAACTTGTGAAGACGAAAGCCATACCTCTTCTCCACAATCCGCGCCACCCTGAAGAACTTCTCCGAGTTAGCCACATGATCACCCTTAGGCACATCAATAGTACGATCCACCCACACAGCCTCAGGCACAAAACCCAGAGCCTCCATGTGGTCATTATAGTAAGCATAATTGTAGATCGTAGGCATAGTCCCCAGATGCTCAAAGCCCTCAAACATCATTCCCTCAGGGTCAAGGTCAGTAAAGCCCAGCGGCCCGACAATCTGCGTCATGCCCCTCTCGCGTCCCCAAGCCTCCACAGCCCCCAGCAGAGCCCTGCTCACCTCGCGGTCATCGACAAAGTCGATCCACCCGAAGCGCACAATCTTAGTCGCCCAACGCTCGTTAGCCCTCTTGTTGATAATAGCCACCACACGTCCCACAATCTCCCCGTCCCTATATGCCAGGAACCACTCCGCCTCGCAAAACTCAAACGCAGGATTCCTGCCCGGATCAAACGTATCCAGGGTATCCTCCAGGAAATCAGGCACAGCGTATGGGCAATCCTTATACAGCTCGTAGTTGAAGCGCACAAACCTCCTCTTGTCGCTTTGCGAAGAAATTTTCCTTACCGTTATATCAGACATGTCAATCAAAAAAGCTAATTCAAGGGCATCACATATATGTAACAATCGGTACAAAGATACGAATAAGCGAGCGGAAAAACAAATCAAAAACGAGTTTTATTTGGAATTGTTCTCGCTTATTCGTAACTTTGCGCCCGATTGTATAATTTTTATAACGAAAATGGATAAAATCAGTTACGCTTTGGGCTTAGGTATAGGCCAGCAACTTAAGAGTATGAACATCGACAACTTCAGCATCGAAGACTTTGCCAAGAGCATCGCAGACGTGATGAACGGCAACGAGACCGAGATGAGCGCTACCGAGGCACAGAAGTTGCTCAACAAGTATTTCCAAGAGAAAGAGGCAGAGAGTGCCAAACAGAATATCGCCTCAGGCCGAGCCTATCTCGAAGAAAACGGCAAGCGCGAAGGAGTCATCACCACCAAGAGCGGCCTGCAATACGAAGTGCTGACAGAAGGCACCGGCGCAAGCCCCAAGGCCACAGACAAAGTGAGATGCCACTACGAAGGACGTCTGACCGACGGTACCGTATTCGACAGCTCATACAAGCGCGGCGAGCCAGCCGACTTCGGACTCAACCAAGTGATAGCAGGCTGGACCGAAGGCGTACAGCTCATGAAGGAAGGTGCGAAATATCGTTTCCACATCCCATACCTGCTCGGCTACGGCGAGCGCGGCGCAGGAGCACAGATTCCACCCTACGCCACCCTCGTATTCGACGTAGAGCTTAT
>CALZJL010000075.1 GCA_945787625.1 uncultured Prevotellaceae bacterium | reverse complement strand
TAAATAAGATATGGTCAGTGGTGTAAAAGTTCCAATGCTGTCTCTATCTTGTCTTCAAGGGGTAGGGTGGCTTCAATCCAGTGTATGGGAATGCCTCGTCGCTCTTCCATGCCCCGAAACCATGTCATCTGTCGTTTTGCAAACTGATGTATGGCAATCTCGAGTTGACGGTACATCTCGTCGTAGCTGAGTTGACCGAGGCAATAGAGTGTGACGTATTTGTATTCCAGCCCATACCTGATAAGTTTCTCGGCGGGTACTGATGCCATGAGCGTGCGCACTTCGTCTATCATTCCCTCGTCAAGTCGAGCTTTGAGACGGGCTGTGATTCTGTCGCGTCTGAGATTGCGGTCAATCTTGAGACCAATATTGAGGCTCTTGCGCTCTGGTAGAGTCACGCAGCCCAACTGGTAGCTTTTCAATACGCTTTCTATGTATAGTCCGGTACCTCCACACATGATGGGAAACTGTCCTCGTGCCGTGATGTCCATGTAGGCGTTCTGAAAAGCACATTGGAACTCATATACGTTGAACCGATACCCGGCGGGCAAAATGTCAATAAGGTGATAGGGTATGTCAACTCCGTCTACGTGGTAATCCGAGAGATCCTTGCCAGAGCCTATCGTCATGCCTCGATATACCATGCGGCTGTCTGCCGAGATGATTTCTGCGTTGCCCAGGCGTTTCGCTAAATGACAGGCAAACGTGGTCTTGCCGCATGCCGTAGGTCCCAGTATGGTTAGGAGGTCAAAATTCATATTTATCCGATATCGCTGATGGTGCGCAACTGAGGCTCGTTGATGATCTGTATCTTTCGTCCGTCGATACCTATGATGCGTTCTGAAGCGAAGGCTGACAGGGTGCGTATGGCATTGGACGTGGTCATGTTGGAAAGGTTCGCCAGATCCTCTCGCGACAGGTATATGGACAGTGTCGAGCCGTCTTGCTCCACTCCATAACTCTCCTTGAGGAAAAGAAGGCTTTCTGCCAGACGTCCTCTGATATGCTTCTGGGTGAGGTTGACAGTGCGCTCATCGCTGACTCCAAGGTCGTGCGCCAGTCTTTGGATAAAAAACCACCCTAACGTGGGGTTCTTCTTGATAAATCCTACTACTATCCCAAGTGGGATTTTGATGATGCTGCAAGGCTCGAAGGCTGCTGCTGCTGTGATAAACGGCTTGCCCTCCATATAAGCCCGGTATGCAAAATACTCGGTCGCTCCAAGTACGCGCATGATTTGGGCACGCCCTCCCACACCGTCGCGGTAAATCTTGATTTTGCCGCTGACGAGACACATTAGATTGGTGGGCAGGTCACCCTCTTTGTATATCACCTCATTCTTCCGATAGCGTACGAGCGAGGCGTGTTGCAGCATTTCATCACGTTGCTCTGGCGAGAGCGTTGATAGCATATCGTCAATTTTGTCGAGATAATCTTCCAGGGGAACTTTCATTTTTGACATTTATGACCCGTATATATGTTTTAGGACACAAAATTACGCTTTTTTAAAGACAAAGCAAAATGTTTTAAATTAATTTTTGTATCTTTGAGTTGCAGAAAGACCATAAAACACAATTTATATGAGTTATTTACGTTTTGATAAGACTCTTGTCACCAATTTGGAAGACAGCCTCCCCAAGGAGGTCTTGCGTTCCAATCGTTCGGGAGCCTATTCTTGCTCAACAATCGTTGATTGCAACACTCGTAAGTACCACGGATTGCTTGTAGTCCCCGTGCCTGAGCTTGATGACGAGAACCATGTTCTCCTCTCAAGCCTTGATGCCACGGTCATCCAGCACGGGGCAGAATTTAACCTTGGACTTCACAAGTATTCTGGCGACAACTTCTCGCCCCGTGGTCACAAGTACATTCGCGAGTTCGACTCGCTTCAAGTGCCTACTACCACTTATCGTGTAGGCGGAGTGGTACTCAAGCGCGAGCAGATGTTCCAGCACTTCGAGAACCGCATCATCATCCGCTACACTTTGGTAGAAGCACACAGTGCTACGACCTTGCGCCTGCAGCCTTTCCTCGCATTCCGTAGCGTGCGCGAGTACACGCACGAGAACTCCCTCGCATCGCGTGAGTACACCAACGTGAAGGGTGGTATCAAGACTTGCATGTACGAAGGATACCCGGAGCTCTTCATGCAGATCAACAAAAAGAACGAGTTTGTCTACAATCCTACCTGGTACAAGGGCGTGGAGTACCCCAAGGAGCAGGAAAGAGGCTATGCCAGCAACGAAGACCTCTACGTCCCTGGCTACTTCGAGTTCAACATCAAGAAGGGGGAGAGCGTAGTCTTCAGCGCGGGTCTCAACGAGATAGATCCCAAGAAGCTCGCTGAGCTTGCTGAGTTTGAGGTTAATATACGCACTCCTCGCGACAATTTCTATAATACTCTCGTAAACAGTGCACACCAGTTCATCGTACATCGTGAGCATGAGGACTATGTCCTCGCAGGCTATCCATGGTTCAAGTGTAGAGCACGAGACCAGTTTATCGCCTTGCCTGGTCTGACTCTCACCAACAACGAGCTTACTAAGTATGACGATGTTATGGAGACCTCCGAAAAGGCTATACGCTCATTCATGGCAGGAGAGCCTCTCAACGTTAGCATACAGGAGATAGAGCAGCCCGATGTCCTGCTTTGGGCGATATGGTGCATACAGCAGTATGGCAAGCTCGTCTCAATGGACGATTGTATCAAGAAGTATGGCAAGCTTGTCGAGGATATACTCGAGTGGATACGCGGCGGCAATCACCCCAATCTCAAGGTCATGGATAACGGTCTCGTATACAGCGAAGGACGCGACAAGGCCGTGACATGGATGAACTCTACCGCCAACGGACGTCCGATAGTCCCACGTACAGGCTACATCGTAGAGTTCAACGCCCTATGGTACAATGCCCTAAAATTTGCCGTGGACATCTGCACTCATATTGGTGATGCCAAGAACGTCAAGATGCTCTCTGAGCTCGCCGAGCAAGTAGGACATAGCTTCAACGATATGTTCTGGAACGAGCATGGCTATCTTTGCGACTATTGCGTAGATGGATATCGTGACTATCTTGTACGCCCCAACATGATATTCGCCGTGGCCTTCGACTACTCCCCCTTAGATAAAAAGCAGCAGAAGAGTGTCCTCGACTACTGCACCAAAGAGCTGCTCACTCCCAAAGGTCTGCGTTCGCTCTCGCCCAAGAGCAGCGGCTACAACCCCATGTATGTGGGACCTCAGGTACAGCGCGACTATGCATACCATCAAGGCACGGCATGGCCCTGGTTGGCAGGCTTCTATATGGAGGCTACACTCAAGGTGCACAAGTTGAGTCGTGTCAGCTATGTAGACCGCCTGCTCGTAGGTTACGAAGAGGAGCTCTTCTACCATTGCATCGGTACAATCCCCGAACTCTTTGACGGCAATCCTCCGTTCCATGGTCGAGGAGCCATCTCGTTTGCAATGAACGTAGCCGAGATTATGCGAGTAGTCAAGTTGCTTGACAGCTATAACGATTATTAATAATAAGGAGTAGAAACTATAAAAGAAGAAATTAAGCTTATGAAAGTTTTAATGTTCGGTTGGGAGTTTCCTCCTAAGATATACGGAGGCCTCGCAGTAGCATCATACGGAATCACCAAAGGCCTGTCACTACAAGGCGACGTCGAAACGACGTTCTGTATGCCCAAACCTTGTGGAGAAGAAGAGGGTTTTCTCAAGATTGTCAACATGAGTCAAGTCCCCGTCGTGTGGCGTGACGTACAGTACGATTGGATCAAAGACCGTTTCGTAGGTCATAGAGCCGAAGACTACTACCGCTTCCGCGACCATCTCTACGCAGATTTCAACTATCTGCAGGGCCTTGACGACATGGGCTGCATACAATTTGCGGGGGGCTATCCCAGCAATCTCCATGACGAGATCAATAACTTCTCTATCATAGCCGGAGTCCTCGCACGCAGCGAAGAGTTTGACCTCATACATGCCCATGACTGGCTCACCTTCCCTGCAGGAGTACATGCCAAGATGGTCAGCGGCAAACCTCTCTGCATACACGTCCACGCTACCGATTTCGACCGTAGCCGCGGCAAAGTCAACCCTACTGTCTACTCAATTGAGAAGAATGGTATGGATCACGCGGACTGCATCATGTGTGTCAGTGAGCTCACCCGTCAGACGGTCATCAACCAATACCATCAGGATCCGCGCAAGTGCGTAGCCATGCACAATGCCGTATATCCGCTCAGTCAGGAATACCTCGACATAGTCCCCAACAAGACCCCTGGAGAGAAAGTTGTCACCTATCTCGGTCGCATCACCATGCAGAAAGGTCCAGAGTATTTCGTTGAGGCAGCCGCAAAGGTTCTGCAACGTACACGTAATATCCGATTCTGCATGGCAGGCTCAGGAGATATGATGAACGCCATGATACAACTTGCTGCCGAACGTGGCATAGCTGATCGTTTCCACTTCCCTGGCTTCCAGCGAGGCAAGCAAGTCTACGAAGCATACAAGAATTCCGACGTCTTCGTCATGCCGTCCGTCTCTGAGCCGTTCGGTATAGCACCGCTCGAAGCAATGCAATGCGGTTGCCCGTCTATCATATCCAAGCAGTCTGGCTGCGGAGAGATACTCGAGAACGTCATCAAGTGCGACTATTGGGACATCGACGCCATGGCAGACGCCATGTATAGCGTATGCACCAATGACGGACTCTACGAGTACTTGCGTGACGAAGGCATCAAGGAGGTAGACCGCATCACATGGGAGAAAGTCGGACTCCGCATACGCGAGTGCTACAACCAACTCTGCACACGCGGATATTTCAACAACGATGACTACCTGCAAGCAGTCAAAGGAATCAAATAACAACATCACAGCGAAATTTTAAATTATCAGAAGACAATGAAACAGATTTGTTTATATTTCGAGATACATCAGCCCGTACATCTCAAGAGATATCGTTTCTTTGACATCGGCAAAGACCACTACTACTATGACGACTACGAGAACGAGCGCGCCATTCGTGATACCGCAGACAACAGCTATGTGCCGGCTCTCCGCACTATCCTCGAGATGTGTCAGCAAAACGACAACTTCAAGCCAGTCTTTGCCCTCTCAGGCGTAGCCATTGAGATGCTTGAGCAGTACGCACCTGAGGTCATCGACCTCCTTCAGCAGATAGCCGAGACAGGCAAGTGTGAGTTCCTCGCCGAGCCATATTCTCATGGTCTCGCATCAATTGGCAACGAGGAAAGTTTCAAAAACGAAGTAGCGCGTCAAGCCAAGCGAATCAAAGACCTTTTCGGTCAGACCCCACAGGTATTGCGCAACTCCAATCTCATTTACAACGACGAGATAGGATCAATCGTAGCCGAGATGGGCTACAAGGGCATTATCACCGAGGGAGCCAAGCATATCCTCGGCTGGAAGTCAAGCCACTACGTATACACTTGTGCCAGTGACCATCGTCTCGCCGTCCTGCTGCGCGACTATAAGCTCAGCGATGATATCTGTCTCAGATTTAGCGATACGAGCTGGAGCGAATACCCATTGATGGCAGATAAGTTCATAGACTGGATAGCGTCATCACCAGAGCAAGAGCAAGTAGTCACCCTCGGTATGGAGCTCTGCGCCATAGGTATGTTCCAAAGGCTCGATAGCCATATCCTTGACTTTATCAAGGCACTTCCAGTATGCGCGGCACAGCGTGGTCTCTCATTCGTAGGAGCAAGCGATGTCATTGCAACCAACAAGCCCGTAGACTCCATCGACGTACCCTATGCCATGTCATGGAACGACGAGGAGCGCGACCTCTCAGGCTGGCTTGGCAATACCATGCAGCGCGAAGCCTATGCCAAGCTCTATGACGAGAAGTTCGTAGGTCGTATACTCGCATGCAAAGACCGTCGCATCAAGCAGGATTGGGATCGTCTGCAAGCCACCAACAACTTCCAGTACATGACTACCAAGCCTCAGGCAGTGCCCATGTTGCGCAGTTTCTACGAGAGTGCATTCGACGCCTTTACCAACTATATGAACATAATAGGCGACTTCACAAAGAGAGTCAACGACATGTTCTCTGAGTCAGTTGAGAACGATGAGCTCAATGCCCTCTACACCCAGATAGCCAACCTCGGGGACGAACTTACCGTCAAGACGAACGAAGTCAGTCGTCTGCGTGCACGTCTGGAGAAATACGAAGGAAAGGAAGAAGTTAAGACAGAGGAAAAAGCAGAAGCAAAGCCTGCCAAGAAGACAGCGACCAAAAAGCCTGCTGCCAAGAAAGCAGCCAAGGCAGACACTAAGTAAGAGATAGACTCTCAACATAAACACGA
>CALZJL010000074.1 GCA_945787625.1 uncultured Prevotellaceae bacterium | reverse complement strand
ACGACATCGCCTAATGTCATGTTTCATCGCCAATGGCGCTCGCCCAACACTCTCGTAGCCAATGCTCCGGAGTCGGACTGGGAGGTGCCGTATACGGGGACTTCGCGCACGGGGCTCTTCAAGTATGCCTTTGCTGCGCGCTACGGCTCGATTTACGACAGCGGTATCACGTCTGTACGCATAGTGCCAGGTGAACCGTTTCGGGCTTATTTTAAGGAACAGCCGTCGTTGCGGCAGGGACGCGACTTCACTATTGCGTGGACTCCGCAGACCGACATCTACGGAGAGGGTAGGAGAGTGCGCATACTCCTGTCGACCGACTACGGTCAGACCTTCCCATACATTCTTGCCGACCAAGTGCCGAACACGGGTGAGTGGAGCGGCTCATTCCCGTATATCGATGTCTCAACGACTGAATACAA
Organism: uncultured Prevotellaceae bacterium; assembly: GCA_945787625.1. Next base: position 6,050 of record CALZJL010000074.1, on the reverse strand, counting down.
CGGCTTTAATCCGCTCGGAGGTACGATCAAGGTTGAAATCATAGGCGAGGCTGTGTATGCTCTCACGAACAACGATGTCCCCTATGTGGCTAATGGCAGCAGCTATTCCGTCTACGGGGGATTCAGACTCGATACCCGCAACAGATTCCGCATAAAGGGTACGGAGGCTGACGTGCCAGAACCTTATGTCAGGGTGACGGACGAGAGCGAGATAGACGAAATGCCTGTACTCGAAGCCTACTATGGCAATAACAACTACGGCGAGGTTCAGGGGCAGGAGGAGCGAGAGGGCTGCATAATACGACGCAAATGGCGCAAGGATTGCAATGGTACTATCTATACCTATACCCAGATAATCGAGTTGCCTGCGGTAAGGGATGCCAACGCGGCTCTCATCAAACAGCTCGAAAGCGTGGCGGACGAACTCGCCGACCTCGTGTCGCACGAGGGGCAGCCTGGATATCCTAAGCCTGACAACGTGAGCTACAGGGCAATCAAGAGCGGTTATCACTCGGTATTCGATGCCGATGGCAGAGTCCTCGACTTTTTTGATTCGGAGAATGCCAACGCTCTCATCTCTTCGCTTGAGCAGTTGCGTAATATCGGCGATGAGGGTATCGTCTATCCGCAGTCGGGCCGCTACTTGCTGCGTAGCTATCAGCAGCTGCCTGCTCCTACTCCGTACTATTATTATACTCGTGATGAGGACGAAAACGGCGAGGAGACTTGGACTGACGATAAGGCTTTGGCTCAGGAGCTTGTGCTCACACGCCAGTCTGATGGTACATATCTCATGCGTGATGCGCAGGGGCGTCTCCCATGGTTGCAGGGCATGACCAATACTTACGAGGATTTCCGTTTGGAGCGTGGCTTCACGTGGGGTTCGTTTACCCTCGTAAACCATGCCGATTGGTGTGCGCAACTTAGCCGTACGGGTAGTACTTTTTCGCTGAATTATCAGTATGCCGACTCGCCTATGAGCTATAGGTGCAACAACAATCTTGTGGGGACGATAAGCATGTTTCTTTCTACTGATTTTCAGTTTGAGCCAAGTGCAATCCCTGGTGATGTCAACGGCGATGGCTCTGTGACGGTGGGTGATGTCAGCATGATGGTCAGCTACTCGTTGGGTCAGACTGTACCCGAGGGCTTCAACCTTCAGGCGGCTGATGTCAACGGCGATGGCATCGTGAGTGTGAGCGACATCTCGGAGATTGTGAATGCTATCTTCCGCTGATGTTTACAGCACGATGGAGTCAATCTGATTGAGTATGGAGAGAGCGGTCTGCGTATCGCTGACGTGGCTTACGGTCAGCGAGCGTTGGCCGTTTTTCTCGCCGAGGCGGCAGTTGGCGGCATTTGCCGTAAAGTACTGTATGATGCGGTCGAATGTCGGCGACATGTAGTACGCACTCTGTAGGTTGCTGACGAGGAAGAGTTTCATCACGTCTTGTTTCATCACGATGCGTTCGGCTCCGAGATGACGTCCCAGTTGGCGTATGCGTACCATGCGGCAGAGGTCTTCGGCCTCTTGGGGCAATGGACCGAAGCGGTCTTTCAGACGCTGGCAGAAGGTGTCGATTTGCTCTTGGTCCTGAGTCTGGTCGAGCTCGCGGTAGAGCAGCATGCGCTCGCTGCTCGTGGGTACGTATGTCTCGGGCAGGTGGGCTGTGAGGTCGGTGTCGAGCTGGCAGTCGTCGGTAAAATCCTCGCCGCTCTTGTCTACGCCTTGTCGGATTTCCTCCTTGTAGAGCTCTTGGAACTCGTCGTTGCGCAGCTCCTTGACTGCCTCGGAGAGTATCTTCTGGTATGTCTCGTAGCCGAGGTCGGCGATGAATCCGCTTTGTTCGGCTCCGAGTAGGTTGCCGGCACCGCGTATGTCGAGGTCCTGCATGGCGATGTGTATGCCGCTGCCGAGGTCTGAGAAGGTCTCGATGGCTTGCAGACGGCGACGTGCTTCGGGATTGAGGGAGGAGAAAGGCGGAGAGAGCAGGTAGCAGAATGCCTTGCGGTTGCTGCGTCCTACTCGGCCGCGCATCTGGTGGAGGTCGCTGAGACCGAAGTTCTGGGCGGAGCACACGACGATGGTGTTGGCGTTGGGGATATCAATGCCCGACTCGATAATCGTGGTCGAGATAAGCACGTCGTAGTCATAGTTGGCAAATCCGAGTATTATCTCTTCGAGGTGCTCTGGCGACATTTGGCCGTGACCGATGGCTACACGGGCATCGGGTACGTGACGCTTGACCATACTCTCCAGCTCGGGGAGCGAGGAGATGCGGTTGCTCACGATATAGACCTGTCCGTTGCGACTCATCTCGAAATTGACGGCTTCGGCGATGACTTCGCTCGAAAATGCGCATACCTGAGTCTGGATAGGGTAGCGGTTGGGGGGTGGGGTCTGTATCACGCTGAGGTCGCGGGCTCCCATGAGCGAGAACTGCAGGGTGCGCGGTATTGGGGTGGCGGTAAGGGTCAGCGTGTCGACGTTGGTCTTCATCTGGCGCAGCTTTTCCTTGACGCTCACGCCGAACTTCTGCTCTTCGTCGATGATGAGCAGGCCAAGATCGTGAAATTTCACACTCTTGCCAATCAGACGATGGGTGCCTACGAGGATATTGATTTTGCCTGTGCTGAGGTCTTCGAGGAGTTGGCGCGTCTCCTTGGGCGAACGGGCGCGGCTGAGGTAGTCTACGCGTACGGGCATGTCTTTGAGACGGTTGGTGAAGGTGTGCCAATGCTGGTATGCCAGTACCGTGGTGGGCACGAGTACCGCTGTCTGCTTGCCGTCGATGGCGGCTTTGAATGCTGCTCTTATAGCTACCTCGGTCTTGCCGAATCCTACATCTCCGCAGACGAGTCTGTCCATGGGGCGTGCACGCTCCATGTCGGCTTTTACTTCTTGTGTGGCTTTCAGTTGGTCGGGGGTGTCTTCGTAGATGAAGGAGGCTTCGAGCTCGTGCTGCAGGTAATTGTCGGGCGAGAAGCTGAATCCTTTCTCCTGACGGCGTAGGCTGTAGAGGCGGATGAGGTCTCGCGCTATGTCCTTGATTTTGCTCTTGGTCCGCTCTTTCAGACGCTCCCATGCTCCGGTGCCTAACTTGTTTACCTTGGGGGTGGTACCCTCCTGGCCTTTGTATTTGCTTACTTTGTGCAGGGAGTGTATGGATACGTAGATGACTCCGCCTCCATCGTAGTTGATGCGTATCTTCTCGACCATGCGGTCTCCTTCGGGTATGCTGACGAGTCCGGCAAAGCGTCCTACGCCATGGTCGATGTGTACGACATAGTCGCCGATCTGAAACTGCTGGATCTCCTTGAGTGTCAGAGCCATCTTGCCCTTGCGGGCGTGCTCGTTGCGTAGGTTGTACTTGTGGAAGCGGTCAAATATCTGGTGGTCGGTAAAGACTACGTACTTGGTGTCTGAGTCTACAAAGCCTTCGTGTAGCGTGTGTTCGACGGGGGTGAACGTGATGCCGAGCTGCATGTCTTTGAAGATGGTCTCCAGTCTGTCTGTCTGCTTGAGACTGTCGGCAAGGATGAATATGCGGTATCCGTCGTGCTGGTAGCGCAGGAGCTCGCGGGTCAGAATGTTGAAGTTCTTGTGAAATACGGGCTGGGCTGACAGGGTGAAGGTCAGATTGGCTCTGTCTTGCGTTGTGCCCATCGTGATGCTGCTGAAGTCGGGCAGGCGGCGTCTGAACGTATCGGGCTCGACCAGCAGGCGTTCGCGCAGCAGTTCCCCGTCGGTCACATCTCCGTCTGCGTGGGTCTCTTCGCGGCTGACCATCTGTGCGGCGGCTGAGAACCCTTCGTGCCATACGCGCTCGATTTCGTCGCATATGAAGGCTCTGTCGTGCATGACTATGCGAGAGTCCTTGGGAATGAAGTCAAGGATACATACGCGCTCGGTCGGGCTGTCGGCAAGCTCGGGGACAATCACGACCATGTCGGCTTTTTCTACCGACAGCTGGCTCTGTACGTCGAAGTAGCGTATCGTGTCAATCTCGTCGCCGAAGAAGTCGATGCGGCAGGGGTGCTCGCACGAGAACGAGTACACGTCGATCAGCGAGCCTCTCACGGCAAACTGACCGGGTTCGTAGACGTAGTCCGTGCGCTTGAATCCGAGTTCGAACAGAGACTTTTGGACTTTGTTGATGTCCATGCTCTCTCCGACCTTGATGCGGAGCGAATTGCTTTGCAGGGTGTCTTTGCGTACTACGGTTTCGGCCAGAGCCTCGGGATAGGTCACCACGTATAGCGCGGCTCGTGATGAGGCTGACAGGCGTGTCAGAGCGTTGGTACGCAGGATTTCGTTGCCGGCATCGCGCTGACCGTATTTGATGGCGCGGCGGTAGCTCGATGGCAGCATCATCACTCCCTCTTGACCTAAAATCTGGTTGAGGTCGTTGTAGAAGTATCCAGCCTGTTCCTCGTCGTCCATGACGAAGATGTATGGCTTGCTAAAGGCTTGGGGCGCACATAGGGGTAATGCGCCGAACATCATCGGAGCTGAGCTTGCCACGAGCCCGTCAAGCACTATGTGTCTCTCCTTGGAGTCGCACAACAAATGCCCCAAAGCCTTTACCTTGGGGTTTTTGGCATACAGAGCCTGCAAATCCTTTATATCCATAGGGTCATTACGGAACGTGAAGAATCCGAAATCGGAGTTCAAACGTCAAAGGTACAAAAAAAATATATAAAACAAGGCGAATGTGCATAAAAAATGCTATATTTGCAAGATAAAACATAACAGATATGTCTACGACAATCATACGAAATGCTTCTATCGTCAACGAGGGTAAGACTCTCCCCGGTACTCTCGTTATCCAAGATGAGACTATTAAGGACATAGTCGGCGGCGATGCCGATGTCGATGTTTCTGCTGATACCGTAATTGATGCCACGGGGCTGTACCTTTTGCCTGGTGTCATCGATGATCATGTACACTTTCGCGACCCTGGGCTCACACACAAGGCCGACATGGACACCGAGAGTAGGGCTGCTGCTGCTGGTGGAGTAACCTCTGTGCTTGATATGCCCAATGTCTCGCCTCTGACAACTACGCTCGATACTTGGCAGCAACGCATGGACATCGCCAGGGGGAAAATGCATGTCAACTATGCATTTTTCATAGGGGCTACTAATAATAATGTGGAGGAGATACTCCGTATCCCTACTGACATGTATCCGGGGGTCAAACTTTTTATGGGCAGCAGCACGGGCAATATGCTCGTGGACAGGGAGGAGGCTCTCAGACAGATATTTGCTCGTTCGCCTAAAATAATCATGGCACATTGTGAGGACACGGGTACTATCACACGCAATATGGCTCAGGCCAAACAGCTGTACGGAGACGATCCTGATGTCATACACCACCCTGAGATACGTAGCCGTCAGGCTTGCTACGACTCTTCGAGTCTTGCTGTACGCATGGCCAGGGAGAGCGGAGCGCGTTTGCACATAGCTCATATTACTACCAAGGAGGAACTGGACCTGCTCGGTGGCAATATCACGGGTGAGGCTTGCGTGGCACATTTGCTCTATTGCGATGCAGACTACCGTCGCCTCGGCTCGCTCATAAAGTGTAACCCTGCCATCAAGACTGCTGCTGACCGTGATGCCTTGCGTCGGGCTATAGCTGACGGACGTATCAGCGTGGTAGCTACGGATCATGCTCCACACCTCTTGTCGGAAAAGCAGGGGGGAGCTGCCAAGGCTGCCAGCGGAATGCCTATGGTGCAGTTCTCGCTCGTCAGTATGCTCGAATTGGTCAGCCAGGGGGTACTAAGCATGGAACGTATGGTCGAGCTTATGAGCCACAATCCTGCGCGTCTCTTCGGTATCAAGAACCGAGGCTTCCTGCTCCCTGGCATGAAGGCTGATCTCGTCCTCGTAGGTAGAGATGAGCTGTCCTATACCATAAAGGAGGCTGATATACTAAGTCGAGTGCATTGGAGTCCACGTACGGGCGATAGTCTGCATTGGCGTGTACACAAGACTTGGGTCAACGGTCGTTTGGTATGGGATGGAAATACCGTAGATGCGTC
>CALZJL010000073.1 GCA_945787625.1 uncultured Prevotellaceae bacterium | reverse complement strand
AGTCACGTCATTATTTAATCTTAGCCCCTCTTCATCGCCATTTCCAATCCCCTGATGCTATCGTTGAAATAAATACCATACTTCCCGATGAGGGAGCAGTCCATGCTCAGGTTTCTGGTTTGCTCGCAAAAGCGACTATAGTCGGGTATAATCCAATCCTTGGCAGAACCCAATCCCATCAGTCTTGCAGTCTCCACAAAAAGAGAGTAGCTGTCCAACGAGTTCCCACTGCCGAAATTATAAACACCACCAGGGAGGTTGAGAACTTTCTCTATATTACGTACTACCTCCCAGACGTCGGTCACACCACGATATTCATGAGTCGCGACGTTGATGACGGAACCCTCTCGCGATGCTTTCTGCAAGTTAACCAGTATGTTGCTGTTTAACTTCATCTTACTGTCGGGCATATCATACATCCACGTCAGTCGTAGACCAACGGATTCGTGCAGATTAAGCAGAGCCCTTTGTTCAGCCTCGAGCTTGTGTCTGCCATATACATTGACTGGTTGGAGCAAACAGTCCTCTCTAAGTGGACCAGATGCTATAGTACCATTGTATACCTGATCGCTCGACATGAATATGAATTTCGCTCCAATCCTCTTGCAAGCCTTAGCCATTTTGACAGTGCCCTGCACGTTCACGCGGTGAGACTCTTCGGGATGTTGTTCACAATACCACGTGTTGCTGAGGGCGGCACAATGTATGACCACCTTCGGACGGTGCTCCTCCATATAAGCCAGGACTGTATCCTCACGGCTGACATTCAGTTCGCTATGAGTAGGTAACAAGAGGTCATACCTCTTACCGAGATACACAGCCAGACGACTGCCCAAAAATCCGCTACTACCTGTAATAAGTATCATGTTTCGTTATCTATAAATAAGTATTATTACATAAAGGTAATACTTTACCGTCTGTTGCGATATAGTTCGTCCCGGCCCAAAAGGGCTCGGGACGAATTCGTGAATGTGTATTCTATATCTAGGAGTATTATTTTGCTCCTCCTCCGAGAGCCTGATAAAGCTGTATGGTAGCACTTATCTGATCCATGCGGTTGGTAATCTGTGTAGTCTTGCCTTGCAAGAGAGAGTTGTGGGCAGTAATGACATTGAGGTAATTGCTGCCATAGTGCTGGTACAAGAGGTTGGTAGCATCGTATGCACGCTGCAAGGCATCGACCTGCTTGTCGATGAGTTCACGCTGCTTGCCTGCCGTGTTGATACTTACCATAGCACTATTGACTTCGTTGCCAGCGTCAATGACCTTCTGTACAAAATCGTTTATAGCAATCTCTACGTCAATCTTGGCAGACTTGTATTGGGCACGCAGAGCACCACCAGCGAAGATAGGCTGTACGAGACTTGCAGCAAAGTTGTGCAAGATAACACCAGGGTTGGCAATGACGTTGCCACCCTGTCCATTAGAGAAGCTTCCTGTACCGCTCAGAGTTAGCTTGGGGAAGAAGCTGGCGATGGCGCGGTTCTTCTTGTAGTAGGCAGACTGGAGGACAAACTCAGCCTCGCGTACGTCTGGGCGGCGTGCAAGGATACTGATAGGAGCACCAGTACTTATCTTGGCAGGCAGAGTAAAGCGGTCGAGAGCTTCGGCACTATGCAGAGAGCTTATTCCACCAGGCATCTCACCGAGCAAAGCACTGAGGTTGTTCTCAAGCAGCCGTATGTTGTCCTGAATACTGTTTACGCTCTGGCAGATGTTGTAGTAGGTGGCCTCGTAGCTTGCCACAGCCGCTGCATTAGCCTGCCCCGCGTCCATGAGTTGTCGCTGCATATCTACGTATGTCGCCCAGTTGTCGCGTGTTTCGCTGACGATGGCCAGAGTCTGGTCAAGTTGGGAGAGAGTGTAGTACATCTGCGCCACGTTGGCTACGATGCTGACCTGTATGGCCTGACGAGCATTCTCAAGTCGTTGTTTGCTGGACTTAGCACTCTTGGTCTGGATGATGAGATCTACGGGGTTGTAGTTTTGCCATCCGAGTGTAAGCGCAAGACCGTAGTTGTAAGAGGTCCTGTCGTACTGGCCGCGGTTGTAGGTATCGCTTATCTGGGTGATGGTACCTTGAGGCGAGAACGTTATGAATGGGATAAAGGCAGTCTTGCTGGCCGAGAGAGCGTACTTTATCTGTTTTATCTGCAGGTCAGCATTACGCATATTGGTATTTTGAGCAAGAGCCTTATCGATGAGAGATTGTAGCTGTGGGTCGGTGAAGATGTCTCGCCACCTGAGGTCTCCGAGCCCGAGACTGTCGCTGCCAGTTTGTGCGTCGCCATACAGGCCGTCAGTCTTGACCTGTCCGACAACGTCATCGCGGTCGTAGCTTTTGAGTACCCCGCAGCTGCTCAATGTAGCCGCTGCGAGGGTTATTGCGAGTATTTTTTTCATTGTTCTTGTCATGTTATTATATATAAGGAGAGATTATACGCGCTCGTTGTTGTCCATATATTCCTGCTTCTGGCGCTGTGAGCGCTCACGTTCCTTAAGGAATTGCTGGTCTGCCTCTTCAAACATTACTGGGCGTATCTTCTCTTGCAGATACTCAAAGATGATGAAGAAGAGAGGTACGGTTACGAGAATGGCGAGAGTACCGACAGTCATACCACCTATTACACCAAGTCCGATAGTACGGTTGCCATTAGCTCCAGCACCACTTGCCAGCACGAGGGGTATCATACCGAAAATCATGGTGAGCACAGTCATCAGAATAGGACGGAATCGTGCTTCAGCCGCTGCGTATGCAGCCTCGACTATTCCCATACCCTTACGACGACGCTCAAGGGCGAACTCAGTGATAAGGATAGCAGTCTTGGCGAGAAGTCCGATGAGCATGATGACACCAGTCTGGAGGTAGATGTTGTTTTCAATTCGTCCCATAAAGATGAAGGGGAGCGCATTGTAGCCCTGGTTCCATAGCCATGCGAAGCCGAATGACCCCATCAATCCTGCTGGGACTGAGAAGATGACTGCAAACGGGATGAGGAACGACTCATATAGACAAGACAGTATAAGGAAGATGAGCACAACGCAAATAGCATAGATGTAGATAGTGTTGTTCGAACCCATCATCTCGTGTTCCTCTCGTGCCATGCCACCATACTCGTAGGTGTAACCCTCTGGGAAGACCTTATTCTTGACCTCCTCTACAGCCTGCATGACATCTGAACTTGAGTAGCCAGCGTTGGCACTAATGTTAACAGATATAGATGAGAACAGATTGAATCGGTTGTCAATCTCAGGTCCTGTGGTAGGCTCAAGTGTGACGAACTGGCTCAAGGGTGCCATCTGGCTACCGTTGCGCACGTACATGTTGCTGAGCGATTCTTTGTCGAGTCGGTAGTTGGGGGCAGCCTGCGTCATGACGCGGTAAATCTTTGAGAACTGGTTAAAGTTGCTGACATAAGCTCCACCGCAATAACTACCGAGTGCGCTGAGAACTGCCGAAGGTGAGATGCCTGCACGCTTGCACTGCGCAGCATCGACGTGGACGATGTATTGTGGGAAGTTGCGTGCATATGAGGTCATAGCTTGGGCTATCTCAGGGCGTTCGCCGAGCTGCTTCAGAAACTCAAGAGTGTAATTGTAGAAGACCTCCTTATTAGCAGCCGAGGTGCGGTCTTGGAGCTGGAGTTCAATGGAACCCATACCATAACCAGGAATCATACCAGGCTCGAAAGCAAAACATTGTGCTTCGGGTATCTCGGTCATGAGATTGAGGTTGAGCTTGGCATTAGTGACCATAGTTGAAGTAGAAAGGAAGTTGTCGATGGGGTGTAAAATGCCGTAGTTGCGTTCTGCCCAAGGCTTGAGCTTAACAATCATGAGTCCGTATGCAGTACCTTGACCAGCCATGAAGCTATAGCCAGAAACTTTCGTGTAGCGTGCCACCTCAGGGATATTCTTGACGATGTCCTCACACTTTTTCATGACGGTTTCGGTCTCAGAGAGGTTGCTACCAGGAGCACCATTGACCGCCATCATGCAGACACCCTGATCTTCGCTCGGGACGAGGTTTTTGGGAAGATTGCCCATGAAGTACACCATGCCTATACAAGCTAAGATGAGGGCACCAAAGCTCACAGCAAAGCGACGACGGCGACCAACGCATTTCCCGATGAGACGTATGTATTTGCCTTTCATAGCCTCGTAGCTCGCCTCGTATGCGAGTCGGGTGCGATAATTGATAGCACCGAGTATGCCTTTGCGACGTTCCTCGCTGGCCGGACGCATCATCATGGCGCAGAGAGCCGGGCAGAGCACAAGGGCACTCACGCAACTCAGACCTACCGAAGTAGCAAGGGTGACACCAAACTGAGTATAGAAGATACCCGATGTACCAGGCATGAAGCTGACGGGGATAAACACGGCCATAAAGACGAAGGTACATGATATTACAGCCATAGTTACATCGCTCATGGCATCTTTCGTAGCTTCGTAAGGAGATTTGTAGCCCGCATCAAACTTAGCCTGTACAGCCTCGACGACGACGATGGCGTCATCTACGACAGTACCGATGGCAAGCACGAGGGCGAAGAGCGTTAGCAAGTTGAGCGTAAAACCAGCAATAGCCATACATGCAAAAGTACCTACAAGCGATACGATGATGCTGATTGAAGGGATAAGTGTGGCGCGGAAATCCTGAAGGAAGAAGTAAACGACGAAGACTACGAGTATGATGGCTATAATGAGGGTCTCCTCAACGTTGTAGATTGAGGCGAGGAGGAAGTCATTGGACGACATCATGTTGGCGAATTCAAGACCTTCAGGGAGGTCTTTGCCGAGCTCTTCAAGCTTGGCGGTGATTCGGTCGTTTGTCTCTTTAGCATTAGCTCCAGCGAGCTGATATACCATGAACGATGTTGCGGGCTTGCCGTCAGTTTCGCCATTGAATGCGTAGCTCTGGGCGCCGAGCTCGATATCGGCTACGTCACCGAGACGTAGGATGGTACCGTCGGCCTTGGCAGTAATGACGATATTCTCAAACTCTTCGATACTCTTGAGACGTCCAGTGTAGCGGAGTGCATACTGGTATACGCCGTCAGCCCCCTTCGACAGGTGCTCACGTACTGGACGTTCGCCGAATTGTCCTGTAGGGGATTCAAGGTTCTGCTCAGCAAGAACACCAGTGATGTCATCTGGGACGAGTCCATGTTGGCTCATGACATCAGGCTTGAGCCATATACGCAGAGCGTAGGCTCCACCCATCATCATGACATCACCGACACCTTCCAGTCGCTTGACTTGTGGAATTACGTTGATGTCAAGATAGTTGGAGATGAAGTCCTGGTCATATTTCCCGTTGGTGCAGACGAGAGCGTCAATCTGCAAGAATGAGGTCTGTCGCTTCTGAGTCTGCACACCGATGCGGGTGACCTCAGAAGGCAAGAGTCCTTGTGCACGTGCTACGCGGTTCTGGACGTTGACCGCAGCCATGTCCGGATCCGTACCTTGCTTGAAATAGACGGTGATATCGGCACTTCCAGAGTTTGTAGCAGTAGAGGTCATGTAGAGCATATTCTCTACGCCGTTGATATTTTCCTCAAGAGGCTGTATGACAGCGTTCATGACAGCATCGGCACTGGCACCAGTGTAGGTGGCTTCGACTGTGATTGTCGGAGGGGCTATGTCGGGGTACGACTCCAATGGGAGCGTGAGGTAGCTGATGGCACCCACCAACAATATCATGATGGCGATCGACATGGCCATCACGGGTCTTTTGATGAATATATTGCCTTTCATTGTCGTATATGTAGTTTATGTATGCTGATATGTATGCGTAAGCTGTTTACTTGACTTTCTGCCCAGCCTTGACCATACCAGCTCCTTCGGCAACGATTTCATCGCTGGTGGTGAGGCCATTGGTTACAACGAATTCGGCACCGCTCTTCTTGCCTGAAATCTCGATAATCCTCTCATGTGCAGTGCTGTCTTTACCCACCACCCATACTTTATATTTGTCCTGGAGTTGGACGACCGCTGTGGCAGGTATCATAATGACATCGTTGTATTGGATAGGCATGACGACATTGCCTGTACTGCCGCTGTGCAACAAGCCATCGGGGTTGTCAAAGACAGCGCGCAGCTGAAGAGAACCTGTCTGTCTATCTACTACGCCACTGACGCTCTCAATGCGTCCGGCGAGATTGTATTGACTGCCGTCTACGAGCGTGAGACCCACTTGAGGCATATTTTCGATAGCTTTGTCGAGCGAACCATATTTCCTCACCCATGTGAGCATGTCACCCTCATCGATGCTGAAGTATACCCACATCTGCTTATTGTCGCTGACCGTAGTGAGAGGTTGTGGCATCTGGGCACTTACCAGGGCTCCCTGACGATAGGGGAGTGTGCCTACGACGCCCGACGAAGGAGCCTTGACTACAGTATAGCTGAGCGAGTTGCGTGCGTTCATCACCTGAGCTTCAGCCTGGCCTACTTGAGCTTTAGCACTGAGCAGCGAGTTTTCTGCTGTTTGGAGTTCAAAGTCGCTGATTACATTCTGCTGGCGCAAGGTCTTCTTGCTGTCGTAGTTGAGTTGGGCAGTAGCTTCGGACGCCCTCGCTGCCTTGAGGGCAGCCTC
>CALZJL010000072.1 GCA_945787625.1 uncultured Prevotellaceae bacterium | reverse complement strand
CACACCGCCTTTGACGGCGGTCTGACGATCCTGGCTCAGTTCCTTGGCAAGAGTCTCAAAATCCGCCCCCTCTGCCAGAGCATTGTATATGCTGTCAATACGCACCTTAGTCTCCTCTATCTGTTCCTTTGGTGCATTCTGCCCCAGCATCAAGAATATGTGGGCTGGCTTTATCAAATCCTTGCCTCCGAGCGACTCCAGCATGCGATTATAGTAATTCGTACACTCCTGCTCTACCACGGCGTCTGACACAAGCAATGGTCTTATCTGCAAGTCACGATAGTGGCGGAACTCCTTCTGATACGAGGTCACGGTATCAAGTCTGGCATCGAGCGCAGCAAGTACCTTCATGCGATACACGGCATACATATCAGCATACTCACGCACGCTTTTCCTGTCTACCACGGCATCGGTATTATTCTTGTTAAAATTGTATTCAAACTCACTCCTCGTCACCTTTTCGCTCCCCACAGTCATCACTACAGGATCATCTGGCTGAGCCATCAATCCGAGGCTCATGCCCAATGCCAAGCATGAGATAAGACAAGTTCTTTTCATCGTCATCTATTCGTTGTTTATATTTTTTCGCAAAAGAATATTCAAAGAAAATTACTGCGGACGGCTGTAGTTCGGAGCTTCACTTGTGATAATGACCTCGTGGGGATGGCTCTCAAGCATACCTGCATTGGTGATACGGGTAAACTTGGCATTGTGCAACTCGTCGATATTGTGCGCACCGCAGTAGCCCATACCGCTACGCAGACCTCCTACGAGCTGGTACAGTACCTCCTGTACCGTACCCTTGTATGGCACACGCCCAGCGATACCCTCGGGGACGAGTTTCTTTGTCTCCTTGACTCCACCTTGGAAATATCTGTCGGCACTGCCCTTCTCCATGGCTTCGAGCGACCCCATGCCTCGATAAGCCTTGAACTTGCGTCCGTTGAACAGAATCGTCTCGCCTGGAGCCTCCTCAGTACCTGCCACCAAAGAGCCTATCATGACGCTGTATCCGCCAGCAGCCAAAGCCTTGACCACATCACCACTATAGCGCAAGCCGCCATCAGCTATCAGAGGCACCCCTGTGCCAGCAAGGGCAGAAGCCACATCGTATACTGCCGACAGCTGCGGCACACCTACGCCAGCTACCACGCGCGTAGTACAGATACTGCCGGGGCCTATACCCACCTTGACAGCATCGGCACCAGCCTCCACGAGCATCCTTGCAGCCTCGCCCGTAGCGATATTTCCTACCACTATGTCTACATCGGGGAATGCAGCCTTGGCTTCCTTGACCTTCTCGATGACTCCTGCGCTATGACCATGCGCAGTATCGATGATGATTGCATCTACTCCAGCCTTTACCAGGGCTTCCATACGCTGGAACGTATCGGCAGTCACACCCACACCTGCTGCCACACGCAGACGTCCCTTCGAGTCTTTGCACGCCATCGGCTTGTCCTTTGCCTTGGTTATGTCCTTGTAGGTAATCAGGCCGATGAGATGATTGGCTTCGTCTACCACAGGCAGTTTCTCAATCTTGTTCTCCTGCAGGATATCGCTCGCTGCCATCAAGTCGGTCTTGTCTGTCGTAGTCACAAGATTCTCGCTCGTCATCACATCGTCAATCAGACGTGCAGTATTCCTTTCGAAACGCAGGTCACGATTGGTGACGATTCCCACGAGGATATTGTCATCATCTACCACAGGAATACCTCCGATGTGATACTCAGCCATCAGGGCAAGCGCATCGGCCACCGTCTTGCCACGCTTTATGGTAACAGGATCGTATATCATGCCATTTTCTGCACGCTTCACGATTGCCACCTGACGAGCCTGCTCCTCGATAGACATATTCTTGTGTATGACACCTATTCCACCCTCACGTGCTATGGCTATTGCCATTGGAGCCTCAGTGACGGTATCCATCGCAGCTGTCACGAACGGAATCTTCAACTCAATGTTTCTTGAGAACTTGGTGCCGAGGCTCACCTCGCGGGGAAGCACCTCGGAATAAGCAGGAATCAACAGAACATCGTCAAACGTGATGCCCTCCATAACAATCTTGTCTTCAATGAATGATGCCATAGTTTTAGACTTTTATATTTATATATTTGGCTGCAAAGTTACGAATAAGCAAGCACAATTCCAAATAAAAACTTGTTTTTGATTTGGAATTGTAGGACTACAGGACCACAAGACTTTGTTATAGTTGCTAATTCCCCACCTCGCTCAAGAACTTGATACGCACCAGACGTATGTCGTTCTCCTCATAGTCAGGACCAAGCTCCTTCATTGCGACAGAGATACGGTCGCACTGTGATTCGTCATGGAAATAGTCATATATGTCAAGCATATAGTCCTCATCCATAACCTCATTGATATAGTAGTTGATGTCAACCTTCGTGCCGCTATACACAATGGCCTCAATCTCGTCAAGCAGCTGCTCATACGATATACCCAGTCCCTTGGCAACATCTTTCAGATCCATCTTGCGGTCAATCTTCTGTATGATGGTCACCTTCTGCTTGCTGCGCCCTACGACGGTGCGCACACGCAAATCGAGAGGACGCTCTATCTCGTTGTCCTCACAATGCTGGCGTATCAGGTCACAGAATTCCTTACCGTATCTCGCAGCCTTGCCCTGCCCCACTCCCGGTATGTTCTGAAGTTCCTCGACGGTGACAGGATACATGGTTGCCATCGCCTCAAGCGATGATTCTTGAAAGATGACGTACGGAGGAATGCCAAGAGCCTGTGCTCGCTTCTTGCGCAAGTTTTTTAGCATACGAAACAACGGCTCGTCGATGACCCCAGCACCCTCCTCATACTCCGGGCCGTCGTCTGTAAACTCAGTATTCTCAAGAAAGAGGAAAGGCTTGGGCGAGCGCATAAACTCATGCCCCGTCTTTGTGATTCTGAGCAGTCCGTAATTCTCGACCTCCTTTTCGATATACCCCGATATCATGCCCTGACGTATGAGAGCACTCCAATACGCACGGCTCTTGTCTTTGCCATAGCCGAACTCTGGAAGCTGTTCGTGACAGTGCAGGAGAACCTCCTCACACTCTACGCCTGTGATTATGTCAATAATATGGTCTGTCTTAAACTTTTCCTTAATTCTCTGTATGACCTTGAGTACCGCAGTCAGACCATGCCTGCCATCCACGTATTTGTGTGGGTGAAGACAATTGTCACAATGATGGCAGTTATCCTCAGAATAGCTTTCCCCAAAGTAATGCAAGAGCACCTTCCTACGACATACACTTGACTCTACATAGGCCTTGGTCTCTGCCAGGAGCTGGTTGCCTATATCCTGCTCAGCCACAGGCTTGCCCTCCATGAATTTGCGCAGCTTGTCGAGATCCTTAGGCGAATAGTATGCCAAGCAAATTCCCTCTCCGCCATCGCGTCCGGCGCGCCCCGTCTCCTGGTAGTAGGCCTCCAGGCTCTTAGGTATATCATAGTGTATGACAAAACGCACATCAGCCTTGTCTATACCCATACCGAATGCTATGGTAGCTACTATGACATCTATACGCTCCATGATAAAGTCGTCCTGAGTCTGGTTGCGTTCGGTAGTCTCCATGCCAGCATGATAGGCGCGCGCATTGATATGATTGGCACGAAGTATCTCCGCCAGTTGCTCCACCTTCTTTCGGCTGAGGCAGTACACTATACCACTCTTGCCCTTGTGCTGGAGTATGAACCGTATGATATCCTTATCTATATCCTTGCTCTTGGGACGCACTTCATAATACAGGTTGGGGCGATTGAACGAACTCACAAAATCCTTGGCACGAAGTATGCCCAGATTCTTCTTGATGTCGCGTCGTACCTTGTCAGTAGCCGTGGCAGTGAGAGCAATAATCGGAGCACGGCCTATATCATGCACCATAGGGCGTATACGGCGATATTCCGGTCTGAAATCATGCCCCCACTCGCTGATACAATGCGCCTCATCTATGGCATAGAAACTGATTCTCACCCCCCGGAGAAACTCCTTGGTCTCCTCCTTACCCAACGACTCAGGAGCCACATACAGAAGTTTGGTACGTCCCATCTGTATGTCATTCTTGACCTTGGTAATCTCTGACTTGCTCAGACTTGAATTGAGATAATGCGCGATACCATCGTCCTCGCTGACCTGGCGTATGGCATCCACCTGATTTTTCATAAGGGCAATGAGCGGACTGAGCACTATAGCAGTGCCCTCCATAATCAGAGCAGGAAGCTGGTAACAAAGGCTCTTGCCTCCGCCCGTAGGCATCAGCACGAATGTATCATTGCCCGAGAGGAGATTGGTGATGACAGCCTCCTGTTGCCCTTTGAAAGAGTCGAATCCAAAATACCTTTTCAGATAGTCCGTGAGTTGGTTTTTCTCCATAGTGGTAGTCGCCATAAGTGGTAGTTCCAAGTGGTGTACGTGTTACAAAATTAAATAAAAAAAATGAAAAAAAGAAATATCTGTAGATTTTTTTTGGACAAAAAAGGATTGCCAGAGGCAACCCTTCTATAGAATTATCCGCATATCAACGTCTGACATACATCAACTATCGAGCACATCCGACTTCGAAAGCTGCTCGTTGACATAATCAGCCGTAACGGTAATCTCCTTAATATCCGAGCCTGGAGTATTGAACTGTAGGTCCGTCATAAGAGTCTCTACTATGCCACGAAGGCCACGCGCCCCGAGCTTACGCTGGACAGCCTTATCGACGATAGCATCAAGAGCCTCTGGAGTAAATTCGAGCTTGACCCCATCCATCTCGAAAAGCTTTATCTGCTGGCGTATGATAGAGTTTTTAGCATCAGTCAGAATACGCTTCAGAGCATCACGGTCCAAAGGATGCAAATATGTCAGCACCGGCAGACGGCCGATAATCTCCGGTATCAGTCCGAATGACTTCAGATCCTGAGGCTGGACATAACGCATCAACTCATTACCAGCTACATGATGACGCACAGAGACATTGTTGTAGCCGACGGTATGAGTATTGAGACGCTGGGCAATCTTGCGCTCTATGCCATCAAAGGCACCACCACATATAAAGAGGATATTCTTCGTATCCATGTGTACATAGTCCTGATCCGGGTGTTTACGACCTCCCTTTGGGGGAACGTTGACTATGCTACCCTCCAAAAGCTTGAGCAAGCCCTGCTGCACACCCTCACCGCTGACATCGCGAGTGATGCTGGGATTGTCACCCTTGCGGGCAATCTTGTCAATCTCATCGATAAAGACTATACCCTTCTCGGCGAGAGACTGGTTATAGTCAGCAGCCTGAAGCAGACGGCTCAGGATACTCTCCACGTCCTCACCCACATATCCTGCCTCAGTAAGCACCGTAGCGTCTACTATGGCAAAAGGCACATCAAGCAGTTTGGCTATCGTACGCGCGAGGAGAGTCTTACCCGTACCCGTCGAACCCAACATTATGATATTACTCTTCTCAATCTCGACATCATTATCCTGCACGTTATGCTCCAGTCGCTTGTAGTGATTGTATACGGCTACAGACAAGGCGACCTTAGCCTCATCCTGGCCAATGACATACTCATCAAGAACCTTCTTCATGTCCAGAGGGCGCATCAAAGGCTTTTTGCCAGCAACAGTTTCTTTAGCCCTCTCCCATGGAGGAAGATTTTCCTGAACTATGGTATATGCCTGTTCGACACACCTGTCGCAGATACAGCCGTCGAGACCGTTCAACATCAGTCTGACATCACTCTCCGGACGACCGCAAAACGCGCATTTCCTACTCTTTCTCGGCATTATCTCCTACCCTTTTTTTGACAACACATTATCTATCATACCATACTCCTTAGCCTCCTGTGCCGTCATCCAGAAATCACGGTCACTATCAGCCCACACCTTGTCAAAAGGCTGATGGCTATGATCGGCAATTATGGTATAAAGCTCATTCTTGAGCTTTAGTATCTCACGGGCAGTAATCTCGATATCGCTGGCCTGCCCCTGCGCCCCGCCAAGAGGCTGATGAATCATCACACGGCTATGAGCCAAAGCCGAGCGTTTGCCCTCAGCACCGCTGACGAGAAGTACAGCAGCCATACTCGCAGCCATACCAGTACATATCGTAGCCACAGGGCTCTGTATGAACTGCATCGTATCATAGATACCGAGTCCCGCATAAACACTGCCACCAGGCGAATTGACATAAATACTGATATCCTTGCCTGGATCGCAACTGTCGAGATAAAGGAGCTGAGCCTGAAGAGTATTGGCCGTATAATCATCTATCTGAGTGCCCAGAAAAATGATTCGGTCCATCATCAGACGGCTGAAAACGTCCATCTGTGTGACATTGAGCTGACGCTCCTCAAGGATGTAAGGGTTCAGATACTGGTTCTGCATACTCACCACATCGTCGAGCACCATCGAACTCATACCTACCTTGCTTGTAGCAAAATTTCTAAAATCTCTGTTCATGAACTACTCTTGTGTAAAATATCGTAGAATAACATAATAAGGTACGAGCGCGCGAGCGCCCATACCTTGCAAACCAATATTGTTGTCCGTATTGAAAGGACTACGCCTCAAACGACTTATTGAACTCGTCGAGGCTGACCTCCTTC
>CALZJL010000071.1 GCA_945787625.1 uncultured Prevotellaceae bacterium | reverse complement strand
ATCGTGGGGAAATTCTGCACTTTATGCTTTTTTCTGCCCATTATGCTTGGTTATGTTTTGATAATGCTGTAATTTTGTATCGATTTTATAAAAAACTACAATTATGACTGATAGTATCAAAAGCAGTAAGGGCTTGATGCATGGAGCCAACGAAGTCTGCTACATCGTAATAATCGCTGTCATGGGCGTGTCGCTACTGCTTGGCTTTGCTGCCGAGACGTTCGGAATTGATTTGGGTAGCATGGATTGGTTTACCCAATGGGCGACTTCGCCTGTGGCGCTTGCCATAGGTTTTGTTTTTGCTCTGATATTTGGTGAGACTTTTCCTGTGTTCAACAAGACCATGTCCAAGAGACTGCTCCAATACTCGGTCATCGGGCTTGGATTCGGCATGAATGTGGAGAAAGCCTTGGCTTCGGGCAGCGAGGGTATGCTCTTTACCATCATCAGCGTATTCGGCACGTTGGCTCTCGGGTGGGTGTTCGGACGCAAGCTGTTGGGCGTTGATTCGCAGACAAGCTATCTGCTGTCATCGGGTACGGCTATATGTGGTGGTTCTGCCATAGCTGCTGTTGGTCCTACGATTCAGGCCAAGGCTGAGAGTATGTCTGTAGCCCTTGGCGTGGTGTTTATACTCAACGCCGTAGCCCTGTTTGTATTTCCGCCTATTGGTGACGCTATCGGCATGACGCTTAAACAGTTTGGCATGTGGGCGGCTATTGCCATACACGACACGTCTTCGGTAGTGGGCGCGTGTGCGGCATACGACACGACTCACTCTCTACTGGTCGAGCAAAGTGGTATGAGCGCGCTGGAGGTAGGTACGACTATCAAGCTCACGCGTGCGCTTTGGATAGTGGTCATCGTGGTGCTGACTCCCTTGTTTTTCAAGAAGACTATGGCTCAGTCTAATGCTGGAGGTCAGAAGCCTTGGTATAGGAATATACCTCTCTTTATCATCTGGTTTATAGTCGCCATACTTGTCAACACCTATATTTTGGGCAATTCTGCCTTACTTGGCGAGGCTAACTCGGCAATAGCCACTCAATTCAGCGGTGCTGTCAACAAGTTGGCGAAGCACATGATTACGCTTTCGCTCTTCTTCATCGGAGCTTCTCTCACTCGCAAGACTTTGCGTAGCGTGGGTTTGCGTCCTCTGATTCAGGGTGTGCTGCTATGGATTACGATAAGCGTGGCCAGCCTCGGTTATATCCTCTGGGTAGAGTGATTTGTCATTTAAGGGAATCGGCAAATCTGGCGGCTTCGTCGAGAGTGCTGATTTTACCTACGTCCATGATGCGTAGTGACGGACAGGTATAGGCTCGGATATTAAACTCTTTGCACATGCTGAGATAGAAGTCTATGATGCTGAACTTCTCTGGCCATGGCTCCATTCGTTTGAGCAAACGGGTGTTCATCTGATGAATACCGGCAAAGGCGAGCAGATGGTACGGACCTGCTCCGTTGGGACGGAAGAATGGTGAGGTTATCACGTTGTACGCGTCTATGGGAGCTGTATAGTCGGCATCAAAGGCTTCGCGTACGGCAGGATATGGGGTCTTGACCTCGCCTGTCTTGATATTGGTCCACCCTACCAGCCGGTCGTTGGCGTCGAAGATGAGATACCTCTGGGTGTCGCGCTCGCTCACCAACAGTAGGGCATCGCAGCTCGCTCCTGCTCGCCAGAAGTCGTCGAGGTCGACGTTGCTCAAGATGTCAACGTTGTGTATCAGGAAGCGTCCCTCGTCATTAGATGTTTCGAGTAGTTTTGCGGCATGTCTCACGCCTCCGCCTGTTTCGAGAAGAGCGTCACGCTCGTCTGAGAAGGACATGGTGCAACCCATCAATTCCGAATTTCTGCTCCCCCACTCTTCTATCATATCGGCAAAGTGGTGGATATTGACGACGATGTCTGTAAATCCGCCCCCGACGAGTTTCTCCGTGACGTGCTGGATTAAAGGTTTTCCTGCTATGGGGACAAGAGCCTTGGGCATAGTGTCGGTCAACGGTTTGAGACGTGTGCCCAGACCTGCTGCAAATATCATAGCCTTCATAGTTCCTGATGTATGTTTTGTTCGCGATGGTTGATAATGACTTTGATGCCGAATTTCTCATGCAGATGCTCGGCTAAATGTTGAGCACAATAGACGCTGCGATGCTGGCCTCCGGTACAGCCGAATGAGAACATCAGCGAGGTGAAGCCTCGCTCTATATAGCGTGCGGTATGAGAGTCTGCAAGCTTGTATATATGCTGCAGGAAGGTAAGAATCTCTCCGTCGTCTTCGAGGAAGCGTATGACGGGTTCGTCGAGTCCGGTAAGTTTTTTATAAGGCTCGTAACGGCCAGGATTATGGGTACTGCGACAGTCAAAGACATACCCTCCGCCGTTTCCACTCGGATCGTCAGGTATGCCTTTTTTGTAGGAAAAGCTGTTTACCCTCACGACCAAGGGACCTTGACCATCGTATTTGGAGACGCTTGCTTTTTGGCTTGATGCGGCTTCAGCTGCAAGTTTTTCTGCCATCTGGCTCAGTACTGACGACAGATAAGGATATGGTTCTGTCACCCCAGCGGCAAGAAGGGCACGAAGGTTGTCGATGGCTGGTGGAATACTGTCGAGGAAATATTTTTTGCGTTCGAAATATCCTCGGAATCCGTATGCACCGAGCACTTGCAACGTGCGGAATAGCACCCAGACGTTGAGCTCTTGTCTGAATGCTGTGGCATCGACCGCGGCATACTTCTGCGTCTCATCGCAATACTGGGCTATCATCTCGTCTCTCAGAGATTGCGGATAGCGTGCCGATGCTTGCCACAGGAACGAAACGAGGTCGTACTGTACAGGACCGCGTCTGCCTCCTTGGAAATCGATGAATACTGGCTCTCCGCCTACGAGCATCACGTTGCGCGCCTGAAAGTCGCGGTACATGAACGTGTGGCTCTCTCGGCCGACTAAGACCTCGGCGAGCCTGACAAAGTCCTCTTCGAGCCTAAGTTCGTTGAACTCTACTCCCGTAGCCTTGAGGAAACAGTACTTGAAGTAATTGAGGTCAAACATGACGTTGGTCCTGTCAAACACGGGCTGCGGGTAGCATCTGTCGAAATCCAGCCCCTCTGCTCCACGATATTGTATGTGTACGAGCTGTCGGACTGTCTTGGCGAGAAGCGACTTGTGCTCATCGTCATATCCATGCTCACGCCCATCTTTCAGGGCGTCGTACAGACTCATGGAGCCGAGGTCACTCTGCAGGTAGCGCATACCGTCGTCATCGGTCATGAGCAGATGGGGGACGCTGATACCGCAAGCATCAAAATGTCTGTCGATATAGCAGAATGCGTCGTTCTCCTCGGCTGAGGTGCCGATGACTCCGATGACGGAGCTGGAGTCTGTCCCGACGATGCGCACGTATGTACGGTTGCTGCCAGCCCCCTTGAGGGTCTGCCACGAGGCAGGCTTGCTGCCAGCCCATTTTGTGTACAAATTGATGAGTTTTTCCATATTTTACACAGGAAGTATGCTTGATTAGTACTGAATGAGTCCTATTTTACGACGTATGGCCACGATATTGAGCGTAGAGACTATTGCGAATAGCGCAAGAGCCAGACCAGAGGCAAGCCACATACTGCCTTGAGGCATATCGGGGAATAGTTGCCAAAGTATCTGCATATAATACTTTCTGACGAAATATAGTACTACGAGCGCGATTGCCATGACGGCTGCGTTTATACCTACTGTGAGCATCTGGTATGGCAGGCAGACCGAGCTGGTACTATAGCCGATGAGCAGGAGGTTCTGGAGCTTGTAGGTGTTCTTCTGGACAAGCAGATAGACGCTGAGCATCAGTATGTAGAAACTCAGCAACGAGATTAGCCCTCCGACCATGATGATGACCGTAGAGACGACCTTGAGCAGGAATGTCGTGCGCGAAGCGGCAAGCTTATTGTCCTGTATCTCATACCCATGACCCTCGGTATAGACTGGTATGGTCGGATCTGTGGGATTGGAGACCTTTAGAATGAGTCTGGTAGGCTCGTTGGCAACTCCGGGAGCATATCGCCTGTTGCTCCACGTCATGAAGCTCTCGGGGACGAGTATGGTGTTGAGCCTGCCCGAAAAGCCTACGACACGCCCTTTCATGCGTTCGCTCAGTCCGTTGCCGCTCAGAGTGAGGGTGAGGTCTATCATCGACACCAGCCCCTCGCTCATCTTGGGCAGCTGACGGCTCTGGGCAAAGCCGAAGTTGTATAGGGCCAAATACGTACGGGGCAGAATGATGGGTACGACCTGGGACTGTTCGTCCCATGACCATCGTTCGTCGCGCGAGTCTACAAATCCGTCGGGTACGGATTCGAAAAACATCTCAGTCCCAAAGGCTGGCATACCGTCGAGCCCCATGCTGCAGCTCACGCTATAATTGGAGGCGGTAAAACTTCCTGCTTCCAGACAAAAGCCTTGTCGCGAAATGTCCTCGATTTCATCAGCGCCGAAGCCTCCTGCATCTCCGCTGATGCCTTGCATCGTGGTAATGCTCTTGGAGACTATCAGATAGTCACTCCCGAGAACGCCGTCTTCGGAGGTGAATGCTGGTGTCAAATCCTGACAGAACTGCAAGGCAAGAAGTATGATGAGCGTCCCAACGAGGTTTGCGAGGGCAAATCCTACGAGCTGGAGTACGCTGATATGCTGTCCAAGTAGTTTCCAAATCATAGTTTCAATACTCGATTGTATGGTAAAGACATGTGTTTGCCGATGCTCGTGGCTATAATGCCTGCACCCTGACGGCGTGCTTCCTCCAACAGGAGCGATGCCATCGTAGCGGAATTGCTCTCGTCAAGATGGCTGACAGGCTCGTCGAGCAGGATAAAGTCAAACGGCTGGGCGAGTGCGCGTATCATGCCTACACGCTGTTGCTGCCCGAAAGACATCTGACCTATGCGCGCATCGAGTTTGTCGGCTATGCCAAGCATATCAAACATCTCCTCGATACGGCTACGCGAGAGGTAGCCTGTCAGGCGGTTTTTGATTTCGACGTTCTCCATGGCCGTAAGCTCTGGGAAAAGACGCAGTTCCTGGAAGAGCAACGAGACCTCAGAGCGGCGTATGGCTGTCCACTTGGCGTGCGAGAATGACGAGATGTCTGACGCATCAAACAGTATCCTGCCCGAGTAGTCGTGTCGGAAACCTGTGATATAGCTGCATAGTGTACTCTTGCCCGTACCGCTTGCGGCCTGAACCAGAGTGCACTCCCCCTTACTGAAGATTACATCCTTGCACCACAGCTCGCTGCTGAGGTCACACTCGGCGGCAAACACCTGCGGTAATACGGAGAGAAAACTTATTGATTCCATGACTCTACCATCTCCCTGATGCTGCGGTTTAAAGTCAGTTCTATGCTACTCTCCTTGACTCCGACAGAGACATTGACCCTGTCTACAACGTCAAGTGGGCGGTACCACTCCTCTCCGTATCCCAATACGGCAAGTGCGGGAAGCAGGGGATTGAGCACCTTGGGGACATTGATGCTGAGGAAAATATGCTGTCCCATCATCTTGCTCTTGAGCATCGTGAGCGAAGTATTGGGATTCACGACATCCTGACGTGGCATCTCAGCATCAACGCTTGCCATGACGAGCGTGTTTGTACCCATGATATCGATACCGAAACCCAGCCCGGAGGTGTTCCACGAGCTGCGGTTTCGCATGAAGCGTGTGTCCTTGACTTCTGAGAGGAGCACCCATGGCTGTCTCTTGAGCGATACCTTAGGAAACGCCACGACCATATCTCCTTCGGCTGCATTCATCATCATGTCTGCGTCTATACACATGTTCAGGCCGAGCATGGCTGAGCGAATCTTGGGCACAAGGCGCAACTGCTTGAGTAGCCTGTCGCCATGCACGCCCATACAAAGCCATACGGCAGGATCCTGAGGCGAAGCTGACACCAAAGTGGCTGTTATCGGTTTGAACTCACCGAGCAGTTTGGCCATAATGTCTACGCTCTCATCTGTAGAGTATTGGGGCAAAAGCGACAATTTGATACTGTTCTCGCTGACCGAACCGTCGAAGACAAACATGAGGCTGTCTGTACTGAGACCGTGAGGCATAGCCTTGTCTACAAGCGCGTACAGCGATTCGGGAAGGGCATGGGGTGCGACGACCGCTGCTACAGGACTCTTGGAGCGCTCCAGCCTCTCCATCAGATAGGAGGGCGTATTGGGAAGGCGCATCAACCTAACCATTTCGTCGAGCAAGGCTTTGTCGGAGAGCGAAGCCAAGGGACCCATACACAGGAGCCGCTCATCATCGTGACAGACCACAAAACCGCCCAAAACGCCAAATGTATAGCCCGAACGTTGTGTACATCTGTCGAGATTGTCGTCAAGCTCGTCGACCTCGTCGACCGCAGCTACAAAACCAATATTTGCCCCACGCCTGAAGATGTATACGGGCTGTGAGAAATCAACACCTGTATCGTTGTCGATGTCTTTCAGCATAGACTTGGGCACACCAGCATCCGTAATTATAGTCTTCACATCGACCATAGCAATAGCCGTTGCATCAGACGGGACAAGACCCGTCAAATCGGGAGCTGAGAAAAACAACTTCCATACCACCGCTGCTA
>CALZJL010000070.1 GCA_945787625.1 uncultured Prevotellaceae bacterium | reverse complement strand
GAAAAAGCCCCAGGTGCCATAGGTCCCTACTCACAAGCCATTGAAGCAAACGGCTTTGTCTACACCAGCGGACAGCTCCCCATCGACCCAGCCACAGGAGCCTTTGCCCCAGGCGGCATACAAGAGCAGACCCGCCAGTCACTAACCAACATCAAAGCAATCCTCGAAGCCGCAGGCACAGGAATGCAAAACGTCATCAAGACCACCGTCTACCTCTCCGACATGGCCAATTTTGCAGCCATGAACGAAGTTTACGCCCAATTCTTCGAAGCCCCCTTCCCCGCACGCAGCGCCGTAGCAGTCAAGGAATTGCCCAAGTCAGCCCTTGTAGAAATCGAAGTAGTGGCAACCACAAAATAAAAAAGCACACACACAACAGCCCCAATACCGACCGAGAATGAACAAGCTGATATTCCTTTGCCTGACACTGATGAGCATATTGCCAGCCCGAAGCACCGAAGACCGTCTCACCACACTACTCGAACAAGGTATCCGACGCGAAGCAACCCACCCCGACAGCATAGAGTGGAATCTCAATCTCTTAGAGCAAGAATACCAGAACACCACAGGAGTACGTCGAGCCGTGACAGCAGCCTGCATGGCCCAGCTCTATGCCCAGAGAGCCCACACCGAAGTCACAGGCAAATGGACAGCGCGCAGCATCGAGCTCTACCGCACAGCACTCTCATTCAAGGCCGAACTCTACGCCGCACCCACCAAAGACTGGATACCCCTCGTCAAGCGTGGGCGCGACGAAAAGATTTACGGCCAGCGCATGCTCTACGTAGTATGGCGCTCAGCCTGGGACTACATGCCCCACGACTCCCTCCCCATGACCCGTCAGGAGCTCATCGACTACTATGCAGCCCAAGGCAACACCAAGCCAGCCACCATACAAGCCCAGATCGACAAGCTGCAACGCGCCAACGACTCCATCTGGAGCAACGCCCCCAGTCTTGGGATAAAGATGGCACAAGTCTACTATCCCGGCGACTCGCTCAACATCAAGTTTGAAGCCAAAAACATCACCGACATCACCTACACCATACACGACAGCAAAGGCAAACCCGTCACCAAGACGAGCAACCCCCTCCTTGCCCCCACACAGCCAGGCAAATACACCCTCCGAGCCACCAGCACAGCCGCCATGCGACTGCGCCACAAGCCACGCCACGCCGAAGCCACCTTCTACGTCAGCACCCTCCAAGCCTTCACCATCGACACCCCAGGCCCCACCCCCACACAGCCCAAAGACATCATGGTCAAAGCCGTCGATGCCAAGAGCGGACGACCATGCCCCCAAGCCACCATCAACATAGACCGCAAGAACCAAAGCGCATCAATATCACTCGACACAGACAGTTTCCTCCCCAAGATCAAATACTGGGAGACCTACACCTATACCAAGCCACAAGACAAATACACCACCCGAACAGAGATATTCGCAGACCGTAGCATATATCGTCCAGGCCAGGAAATCAAAGTAAGCGCCATAGTCTACGAGCAACGACACTGGGACGCACACACCAAGCCAGGCGAGAAAGTAACATTCACACTCCAAGACAGCGACCGCAAGACCATCCTGACCCAAGACGCCGTCACCGACCAGTTAGGCACCGCCAGCATAAGCCTCAGTCTCCCCGAACACCTCGACAAGCTCGGCACATACACCATACGCACCAACACCTCAGGCGTCCGCACCATACGCATAGAAGAATACAAGCGCCCCCAATTCTATATCCAGCTCGACAACGAGAAAGACTGGCACCGTCAAGACAGCACCATCTGGATAAGCGGCCAAGCACAAAACTACAACGGCACCCCCCTACGCAACGCACGCGTCACCGGTCAGAGCCACCGCCTCAGCTGCTGGTGGTGGCGAGGTCCACACACAGCAGCCACACACGACCTCGACACCATCTATACCGACCGCGAAGGACGCTTTGCCATGCCCATACACATCAACGACGCACAGCAGCCATCACAAGCCCCCATACCACTACGCTACTTCCCCACCCTCCACGTAAGCCTCAGCATACACTCCACCACCGGCGAGAGCCACCAAGCATCAGCCATGCTACGACTCTTCGACGACCCCCAGCCAGAAGCCCAACAACCCCAACAACCATCATGGGCAGAAGCCACATCAGACACCATCGACACCGACACCCCCTCAGCCATACTCCTACGCAACACCACAAGCCGCCCCATGTATGTCTTCCTCACAGGCTTTGCCCAAGACAACATCATCATCGACACCATACTCATCGTCAGCGACACACTCAGCCGCTACCCCGTCATCTACGACCCATCATACGGCGACGGTCTCAGCCTCACAGCCACATACGTCATGGACGGAATCGTCCACAACAAGTCACTCACATTCAAACGCCGCATGCCCCGACGAGACCTCCAGCTACACTGGGACACATTCCGCGACTACACACAGCCCGGAGCCGTCGAACAATGGAGCCTGCGCCTCACAGAGCCCGACGGCACAAACGCCAAAGCCAACCTCATGCTCAGCGTCTACGACAAGTCGCTCGATGCACTATACCGCAACACCAGCATCACAGGCATCAGCATGAACCACTACCTCCCCCATTCCATCACACGCTACAACAACGCCTTCGCCCCCCAGCGCATGACCACATACCAGAATTTCGACCTTTGGACCTACAAGATAAAAAACTACGACTACAGCACCTTTGACCCCAAATACTTCGATCTCCCAGTCACAGCCGGCATCACCCCCATATTCAGAGACAAAGCATACATCGAATACGCCAAAGCCCCCACACAAAAGCAAAACAGCACCATGTCGTCACGAGGCCAAGGCAGCGACTATTTCTTCGAACCAAGCAGCAGGCAAGCCCCCCTCGAAGAGCAGCCCCCCCACATACAAGCCCGCACCCAATTCGACGAGACAGCATACTTCGCCCCCCAGCTACGCACCGACAGCCAAGGACGCATACAAGTAAGCTTCACCATACCCCAAAGCCTCACCACATGGGCAGTCAGAGGCCTCGCCCACACCGCCGACATGCACTACACCACACTCGACACAACATTCATAGCCCGCAAAGCCCTCATGGCACAACTACAAATGCCCCGCTTCCTACGCGAGTGTGACCAGGCCCACATACCCCTACACATCACCAACACCACCCAGGCCAAACAGCAAGTCAAATCACAACTTACCGTGACCCCCACAGGCAGTAAGAAGCCCCTCCTCAAGCAAACATACACCCTCACCCTCGACGCCCAGTCCGACACCACACTCACCGCCGAACTCTTCGTCCCCGAAGGCATCCAAGGTCTAAGCATCAGACTCACCGCCAGCACCCCCCACGACAGCGACGGCGAGCAACGCGAGATCCCCATACACGCCAACACCGCCCATCTCACCGCCACCAAAGCCCTCACCATAGAGCCAGGTCAAAGCACCCAACTCACATGGCAAGACCTCTTCCCCACCATCTCCACCCATCGCCAAGTCATCATCGAGCGCAACACCGATCCCAAACAAAGTGCCATAGAAGCCCTCCAGCAGCTCACCCTGCCCGAACAAGACGACGTACTCACCCTCGCCGCCGCCCACTACGCCACCACACGCTTGGGGCAGACAGACAGCCTCAGCTACATAGACCAACTCACCCAGATGCAAAATCCCGACGGAGGTCTCAGCTGGTACAAAGGCTTCAGCAGCAGCCCCTACTGCACCACCGAAGTCGGCTACATGCTCAGCCGCCTCCACAAACGCGACCCCAAGACCGACGCCCTCCTCGACGGAATCTGCCGCTATCTCACCACCACCACCACACGTCAGCTCAAACACCGCGAGACCCACGACAAGAAATGGGTTCCCACCCTCAGCGACCTCCGCACAGCCTACGTCCTCACAGCGCGCGGCACCACCCAGACCGACTCCACCCACACCCTCGTCAAGCGCATCATCAAGCACCTCGACGACGACTACGACAACCAAGAAAGCGAATACCTGTCCATAAGACTCATCATAGAGAAAGCCCTCAGCGGAAAGACCAACCAAAAATGCCTTGAGACCCTCAAACGACGCCTCGCACACACCGACGGCACCTACCTCGCATACCGCGCAGGAGCCTACCCCAGCATAGACCGCCGCATACACATACACACCCAAGTCATGGAAGCCCTGCGCCAAGTCACCCCCGACGACACCCAGACCCTCACC
This sequence comes from uncultured Prevotellaceae bacterium, assembly GCA_945787625.1. Next base: position 2,627 of record CALZJL010000070.1, on the reverse strand, counting down.
GCCATGCGCCACCACCTACTCAACCAGAAGCGCACCCAAGGGTGGGGCACCGCCGTAAACTGCGTTGACGCAGCCTTCGCCATCCTCGGCGATGACCACAAGCCCACAGCCCCCACACACCCAGACCCAATCCGTCGAGACACCATCGACATCATACGCCGCAACACCCTCGACATCACAAACACAGCCCAAGACCCCATCTGGGTAGGCATCTACGCAAGCTACACCCAGCCCTACGACAAAGTCGAGAGCCACAGCACCGAACTCAGCGTCCAAGACATCAGCCCCGACGAGACCATCAAAGCAAACGACCACCACACCACACGCATCAAAATCACAGCCTGTCGAGACTACAACTACATACAAGTCAGCATACCCCGAGCCGCAGCCCTCGAGCCCCAAAATCCCCTCTCAGGCCACACATGGCAAAGCAGCATCAGCTACTACCGACAAGTCCGCGACCAAAGCATCGAATACTACATCGAAAGCCTCCCCCACGGCGAATACATAATCGAAGAAACCTTCACCGCCGAACGCAAAGGCCAATACAACACAGGCATACCCACCATCAAATGTATCTACACCGACGAATTCAGAGGACATGGAAAAAACAAACAAATTACACTACGCTAAGCAAGCACTCCTTGCCATTATCATCCTGATCACCGCAGCAAGCTGCGACAATGCAGACAACGGCAAGAAGACCCTCGTCAAGTCCAAAGGACTCCCCAGCGAACTCCTCGTAGTCGTCGACCGCGACGTATGGAAGACAGACCTACGCGACACCATCGAAAACATCGTCGAAGCCCAAGTCACCGGACTCATGCAAGCCGAGAAGATGTTCCGCATCACACGCATCTTCAGCGACAACTACGAGCGCACCTACACCACCATGCACTCCAAGCTCTTCGTCCACTTAGACCCCAGCATCAAGAAGACCTTCATGGGCATCAACCGCGACGTCACCGCACGTCCGCAGATAGAAGTCACCATCACCTCGCCCACCCCCGACCAGCTGCGAGACTACCTCCACCGCAACTCTCAGCAGATCCAAGACATCATCGCCGATGCACAGATAGACATGCGAGTAGCCCAGCTCCGCAAGAAATACAGCAAACGCGTCAGCGACGACCTCCACAAGACCCTCGGCATGACCATACGCGTCCCCGAAAACCTCACCGCCACCAAGCGCGGCAAAGACTTCCTCTGGGGCGGCACCAATCTCAATCAGAAAGACCTCAACATCGTCGTCTACCGCTACGATTGGGACGGCAGCAACGAATTCGACCTCACCCGCTACGTCAGCAAGCGCGACTCCGTCATGAAGATCAACATCCCCGGTGAGCGAGCCGACCAATGGATGGAGACCACACGCGAGAAAGACCAGCCCCTCGCCTTCGGCCGCACACGCCACATCGACGGCAAGCAAGTCTACGAAGTCCGCGGCCTATGGCAAGTACGCAACGCCGCCCTCGGAGGCCCCTTCGTCAGCCTCGTACGCATCGACAGCACCACACACCAAGTCATAGCCGCAGAAGGCTTCGTCTACTCACCCTCCACCGACAAACGCGACCTCCTCCGCCAGATGGAAGCAGCCCTTCGCACACTCGAAAAAACAAAAACCAAATGAACAGCCCAAGACAACACCTTATCCTCACCCTCCTACTCCTCACCACCACACAGACCCTCCAGGCACAAGCCCGCTTCGTAGCAGACCGCGAAATCATCAAGACCGGAGAAATCATCTACAAGCAGCCACGCCGCATAACGTTCCCCTTCGCCAACCGCGGTGACAAACCCCTCACCCTCACCTCGGTACACCCCTCATGCGGCTGTACCAAGGTAGAATACCCCCAGACCCCCATTGCCCCAGGACAGCGAGGAGAAATCATCGCCACCTACGACGCGGCCATGCTCGGCACCTTCAGCAAGCACCTCCACGTCTACACCGACGCCACCACCACCCCCATACTCCTCACCATGCAAGGCCGCGTCGTAGCCACCGAGAGCCAGCTCATCGCCGATGCCGAGAGCAGATTCCCCCACGATTTGGGCAACGTACGCATGAGCACCAACTACATCGAATTTGACAACGTCAACCGCGGTGACCACCCCACCTGCGAATTTCAAGTCTACAACACCGAGCGCACCGCCTATCGCCCCCAGCTCATGCACCTCCCCCCATACCTCACCGCCCAATACCAGCCCGAAAACATACCCGGCGGCAAGACAGGCAAGATTCTCCTCACCCTCGACAGCGACAAAGTCCCCTCGCTCGGACTGAACCAGACCAGCGTATACCTCGCGCGCTACATGGGCGACAAAGTAGGCGAAGACAACGAAGTCAACATCTCAGCCGTACTCCTACCAGCCTTTGCCGCCCTCGACGCCACACAGATGGAGCAAGCCCCCATACTCGAACTAAGCCAGACCGACATCACCATCGGCAATTTTGGCAACAAAAAAGAGAAAACCCACACCATCAAGCTACGCAACAACGGCAAGACCACATTAGAGATAAAAAAGATACAAGTCTTCAACCAAGGCGTAGGCGTAGCCCTCTCAAACCGAACCATCAAGCCCGGCAAGGAAGCCAAACTCAAAATCATCGTCAACCCCAAAAATCT
>CALZJL010000069.1 GCA_945787625.1 uncultured Prevotellaceae bacterium | reverse complement strand
CTGACCTTCTCTGCCAGCAAGACCATTGCAAAGATTGTCATGGAGTGCGATCTGTACAACGGCACAAGCTACGTAGGCAATGAGACTGCCACTTTCTCTGTCGAAGGCAGCACCGCCGTATACAACAACTACAACGAAGAGAAGAAGGGCGGCGTACAACTTCGTCCAAAGCAGATTACCATCTACTACGCTAAATAGTGAATTCACGACTTTCACATAGCATAAGACCACTGGGATTGGTGCCTGGTGGTCTTTTTTTATGCTTCCTGTACAAAATATAATGTCTTACGCGTTTGTTTTTCAATTTATTTTCGTACCTTTGCACCGCAAATTACTAACGAGCCCCTTATCCACTCCCATTCAGACAGGAGAGTCGGGGGCATAAACATCACAAAAAGAAATGAAAAAAGATCTGCATCCACAGAATTACCGTCCTGTTGTGTTCAAGGACATGAGCAACGGTGACATGTTCCTGAGCCGCTCTACAGCCAAGACTACTGAGACCGTCATGTTTGAGGGCGAGGAGTATCCAGTGTTCAAGCTTGAAATCTCAAGTTCATCTCACCCATTCTACACAGGTAAGAGCAAGCTCGTCGACACTGCTGGTCGCGTTGACAAGTTCATGAGCCGCTACGCTCGTACTCGCAAGTAATTGTTGCATCTCTGCTTTGCGCGGAGAGAGCAAGAAATAAAGAAGTGTGATTGGGTCATGTCCATCACACTTCTTTGTTTTCTCCACTACCCACTCCTTGGCAGTTTATATCACAACTATCCATCACGATGAAAAAAATCCTATCCCTTTTAGTGTTCGTCTCCTTGATATCATTCTGCTCTTGCGGAGATGAAGAACCCATCGAACCTATATCCCGACCTAAGGCAGACACTCCGTTTTCGCTGATTGGCGACGATGCCATGGTCTATGCAGGACGTCGCGAGATTCCTGCCGTCATCGACCCAAGCATGTTTGTAGTACATTATTATACTGATGCCAACGGCAACCCTATCATCAATTACTGTCTTGAGTGGGACAAGAATCTCAAATGCCAGCGTTGGTCCGCCTACTATCTGTGTACCAACAACAACAAGAAGCAGTACGACCGCGGTACCTGGCGCAATATGGTACAGTGGAAGGGCTGCCTGTGGGACAAGGACCCATTTCAGGAAGATAGCATTATCCCCGCAGCATTCCGCTCCACCCTCAATGACCACTTGAACAACGGCTATGACCGCGGCCATATCGTCAACTCCAACGACAGGCTTTGCTCTCAGAGTGCCAACGGACAGACTTTCTATCTGAGCAACATACACCCCCAACGCTCAGACTTCAACGGCAGTGCCTCTGGCGGTGGTATATGGCTAAACTTCGAGAATCGGGTAAACGCCTGGGGCAAGGCGCTCAAGGGTAGCGAATACCTGTTTATCGTCAAGGGCGGCACCACACAACGTACCGCCAAGGTCCCAGAGCCACTAATCGATGACTCTCGCTGCAAAATACCCGTGCCGGCTTATTTCTTTATGGTCGTACTCAAACTCAACAGCGACAACTCGTATCAGGCCATTGGTTTTTGGGCCAAGCACGAACGCAACCAGGACACCAACGTCAAGGCATACACCAAGTCTGTTGACGAGATTGAAGAGCTCACCGGTTTTGACTTCTTCCACAACCTTGATGATACCACAGAAAACAACGTGGAGAAGACTAAAGATCTGGGCAAATGGAAATGGAACTGACATTGGCATAAGAGTACGAAGGCTGTACCTCTTACAATGTCTGACAGTCCTCCACAACGCTTTGCAGACAATTCCCTGCTTTCTGCTTTACGTCCTTTGACATTTCTGAGTTTTGCAGAGTCCACGTGATCTTACAATCGTCCGGCGAGAGTTTTGCGCTTATAAGTGGCAGTACAGAGGCCTCGGCTCTCACATCTTCGTCCTGTTCCGTCATAAAACGTTCTATCTCCGGACGAGGAACTACTTGGAGCAAGGTCCACTGCGTATCGTAGAGTCTTACCTCACTGTCCAATCCCGGGCCAGAGTATGTCTTGTTGACGAGCAGATGTGACGTAGGGAGAAGTTTCACCTCTACCCAACTGTCTGCACTACTCTGCAGAGACATATAGTCATCGGTGAGTACTTCGAGTACCACATCTTCGTCCAAGACGTTGCGCACACGTGCTGTCATTCCAGCCTCAGCAAAGTCTATGAGGTCGAGTTTATTGTTGGTGCTGAGCAAAGCAAAAATACTGTCTGGCGCCTGAGCGAAAACCTCTCTCATTTTCGCTTGCTGAGTCTGTGCCGGGAGACTCACACACATCATGCTCGTGAGGCATGCCATGAAACACACTTTCATCATATCGTACCTATATATAATAACACCATACTTATCAATACAAGGAGCAAATCCAAAGCCTTACTCACTATGTTTTTCTCATGAAATAGGAATGCCCCCACCATGAAGCTTACCACCACGCTTCCTCGTCTGACCATGCTTACCACGCTTATCATCGCGCCCTCCAAGCTCAGACTGTAGAAGTACGCCACGTCTGCCAGACATATAAACACGCTGATCAGAGGAATCCACCACCTCCACTCAAAGCGTGAGCCCTGACCTGTACTTGAGATATGCCCATGCCGTTGCGCCACCACGAGAAGTGCCATTATCGCAAGCTGATAGAAATTGAAGTATGCCTGCACCGTAAGTCTGGGCAAGCCCAATCCCCCCTCTTCTTCCGGTGACAACAGATATTTGTCATAGAGTCCACTCACCGCTCCGAGTATCGCTGCCGCCACGAGACAGAATATCCAGCGATTGTGCAAGAAGTCTATCCCTTCCTTCCTGCCACCACGTTTGAGCAGAATCAAGCCTGTGATGGCGCATACCACTCCCGCCCATTGCCATACATTCAGTTTCTCGCCAAACACACACAGCGCGCCTATCAACACCAATACGGGACGTGTGGCATTGACCGGACCTACTATGGTGATGGGTAAGTATTTCATCGCAAAATATCCGCATATCCACGAGCTCAAGACGATGACAGCCTTAAGGACTATCCACCTCTGCACTTCGTAGCCCCCAAAGGGTTCATGGCAGGCCACGGGCACAAAGAGCAGACTTGAGAAGAGACAATTGAGCAACAATACCATCATCACATCGTTGCCACTCAAAGACTTCTTCTTGAATACGTCATAAAATCCGAGCAATGCTGCACTTACAAAAGCAAAGACTATCCACATCGGTGCTCTTCTCCATTTATGTTTCAGATACAGGATATTTCACATCGACAAGAAACAGAGCATTGCCTGGCACACTATCACCTGCTCTACAGCGATCCTTTGCCTCTATTACCTTCCGCAGTTGGTCTATAGTCATTTTCCCTCGCCCAACCTCAATGAGTGTACCCACTATAGCCCTCACCATATTCCGCAAGAATCGATTTGCCGTAATCGTAAATCTCCATTGCCCATCTCCTACCTTATCCCAATGTGCCTCAGTGACAGTACAGTCATTAGTCTTTGTGTCGGTATTCACCTTGGAAAACGACGTGAAGTCCCTATACTCCATCAGCAGACGTGCAGCCCTGTTCATCAGTTCAAAATCTGGGGTACCATACACCTGCCAGCTATAATGACGTAAAAACGGACTCTTGCACGTATGTACATAGTAGTGATATGTCCTGCTCACTGCCGAAAATCTTGCATGCATACCATCAGCAACCGGTTCAATATGCTGTATGGCAATATCACGAGGTAAAATCTTGTTCAGCCTATACACCACCTGCCCACAGTCCACACATTCCTCACCTGCGAGGTCAAAGTGTGCCACCATCTTACTGGCATGCACACCCGTATCCGTACGTCCTGCCCCGACTATCTCTATCGGCTTCCGAAGAATAGTAGACAACGCTTCCTGTATCTGCTCCTGCACGCTCACACTATGCGGCTGAATCTGCCACCCGTGATATGCTGTGCCATCGTATGCCAAGGTCATGAAGTACCTCATGGACACACACACTTTTTGCCGTCAACGATATACAAGCCCCTACCCCTCGCTCCATCTATCCTTCGACCCGTCAGGTCGTATACCCTGCCGTCGGTCTTGGCTCGGACTTGCCCAATAATATCCACAATACGAGTATCAGCATCGTAGTCGCTCATCTGTATATTGTCTACATTTATGCGCTTGCCCGAAGTTCCGCCTACCTCAAACTTTAGGCGTATATTCCCCTCCTGCTGTATCTCATATCCGTAACGCTGCCAACCTTCCAGACTCGCGTTCGCGATTACTGGAATCCAGTTCTCACCTCCGTCTGTGGTATAGCTTACCGTCAGCACAGCTCCAGTATCTTTATTATAATTGCCTGCATAGAACCAAAGAGAGTCGCAGCCTTCAGACTTTTCATCCATCATCTCGATATAGCCTCCACTCTTTATCCTTGCAGAATACACATCTTCGGCATTAGTATCCTTGCCTATCAGCGCGTCCTTCATATACCAAGTGGCAGCAGTACACCTCACCTCGGCTTCGGCATAAGAAGCCTTACTTCCATTCTCAAAATCCTCAAAGAAAGCCAACATACTTCCTACCTTTGCCATCAGAGGGACTTCGACTTCATCTACACCCTCAGTATTCAACATCAGCAACCCCGTGTAATCACCCTCATTCCGTTGAGAAGCAAGACGTACGTAGAATGTAGACGTACTGCCCGAGAGAGTCAGAGTCTCGTCCCAGTCATCTTCCTCTGTCATAGCTATCTCAAACGGACCCTCCACCTGCACAGTTGCAACACCAGTCTGCGTATGCATCATAGTCACCTCTATTTTGGCAGAAGAACTTGGATTGCCAGGAGTAGCAGTCAGGTTGACCACACTTGGAGCAGCAGTAAACACCGGCGTATATGCAGGGAAATCAACCCTCACCTCGTTGCTCTGAGCGAGCTCGACGCCATCTTCGTATGCCGTCACTTGATAATAATACGTGGTAGATGGCTTCACACCATTCTTCACCCTATATGACGTCTCTTGCGTCTCAACAGGGAAGTCGGGCAACGAAGTCCTTGCACCACTATCGTCCTTGGTGTATACGTCCAAGATATAAGTAGCACCCACCTTATACATCTCCCACCTCGCATCAAAACGGCAAGAATATATACTGCTCACAATCTCGTCCGCCTCATACGCCTCAAACAGATCATCATCAGGATTATCAGTCAATGAACTATCCACAATAAATGCATACTCAATACTGTCACCCCATATATACTCGGCAAGATTAGGATAGTCCACAAAGGGATTACGATTTCCTTGTATTAGGTAAACAGCCTCGTTACGCTCTCGCTCTATATCATCAATGGGGTCCTCTCTGTGCCACTTGAGCAGCAACTCGTATGCCCACTTCTTAAGCGTAGGCCAATGATTCTGTTCAAGCATATTTACGCCCTCCGTCTTCCAAGTGAAATCACTGTACGAAGTGACCATATAGAAATAAGTACGTGCAAAGTCTCCCTTCCACTCATCAGCAGGCTCCCACACATTAAACGTCTTGCCATCAACACTTGTCTTACCAACCTTTGTGCAACCATTGTCCGTAATCACTGTAGAGGTGACCTTCCCCATCACATAGTTACTCTTGCTGCTGTTAATTTTCTGCTCGCACGGCATCAGATTGAACAAATCCTTATAGGCCTTATTCGATTCTCCACCCCACCAGCTTTTAGCGAAAGAATGCTCTATATTCATTCCCGCAGGAGCACTTGCAGAGTTAGCATTGGCCGTATTACTAAAATAAAACACCTCATTGCTATACCTGTCACGCACCTGATTACCATTGTAGCGATCCGTCGAATAGAAGCCGGTCCAAGTCTTGCCAGCACCACTCCCATACTCCAACACTGTTGGATTGCCTATGATAGACTTCAACGCAACTTTTAATTCTTCCTTTTTTTTACCATTTGCCTTGTTGTAATATCCTTCAGGCACGCCAGCCATCGCACAATGCACGACAAAGCAGACTGACACTAAAATACAAGCTCTTCTAAACGACATGAAATTAAGTATTAACTCAGCGTATTACTCTTCGTTATTCTCGTTTGTATTGACGATTTCAAACTCCACATACTCAGCCTCACGCCTACGTCGTTCCTCCTCCTCTTTTTTTGCTTGCTGCTTAGCATATAAACTACTATAATGACGAGTGCGCAACGCCAGAAACAAATCTGTTATTCCATAATACAACAGCGTAAACCCAATTATCTTGAACGGCAAAGCTGCAGCGTCTCTGCTGTACATCACAGAAAATACTCCCACCCCTATCAAGACAACAGGAATAAGCATTAACAGCCATGAGAATGGAGTAACTCGTCTGTTTACGACCATTGCAGACAACTGACTAATACCAGCCAATATAAGAATGACACCTATCAATATAACAAGATAAGTGACAAAAGATTCGGGAAACGACATCAAATAGCCACCCAAGAATATACTGCCTATTGACATCAAAGGGAAAGACGGTCTTACAACAGCATTTCTATTCAGAAGACCATATATATATACAAACACACTTATCAGACCAGGAAGCATAAACAAAGCCCCTATCAGCATAACCAACACCACGGGCATCTCATTAGCCTTGACAATAAGCAGAAGGCCAATCAGCAATGCACACATAGATCTGAACACATAACTACCAATAAACTTCATCTCAATAAAAGTCTATCAAACAATAATAAATTAATTTTCAAACGCAAAATTACACAAAATATCTCACAAGTACAACATTCATATCAAAAAAGGTAAAGAATGAATTTAGAATTTAATATTATTCAAAACTCTTTACTGTTTTCATGAGGTTATAAGGTCTTGAGGTTGTAAGGTTTTGAGGTTAT
>CALZJL010000068.1 GCA_945787625.1 uncultured Prevotellaceae bacterium | reverse complement strand
CTACCCTTGCTGAAATCTACGGCAGCGAGGAAATTGTTCTCCTTGTACGAAAGCAAGTTGTCCTGCATGGCTATGCCTGGAGTGACGAGCTCAGTGATGCCGCGCTTCACCAGTTTCTTGGTTAGTTTGGGGTCTTCGAGCTGGTCGCATATCGCCACGCGCCGTCCCGCCCTAATGAGTTTGGGTAGATACGAGTCTAAGGCGTGGTATGGAAATCCTGCCATCTCCAGCTGTCCGCTGCCTCCTGCGCCATTGTTGCGGCGTGTCAAAGTGATGCCCAATATCTGTGAGGCAATGACAGCGTCTTCTCCGTACGTCTCGTAGAAATCACCACACCTGAAGAGCAAGAGGGCATCGGGGTGCTTCCCCTTGAAATCATAAAACTGCTGCATCATGGGAGTGAGCTTTTCCTGTGCCATAGATTTGGTATTTTGAGAGTTTGTTTACAAAGTCACGCAAAGTTATAAAAAAAGTGACAACTTGCCAAATATTTTAACACCAACGTAACAGTTATGACATCATTATGTAACAAGCATGGAGTAATTTTGCATCGTGAAAATAAAGGAAAAGTCTGGGATATATGTGTAAATATTCAATTGCCCTGTCAATCTGTTTGATAGCGGTACTGACGGCAGGAGCTCAAATTGCTCCATATGAGATTAAGGGAATAGTGTCTGACTCGATTACTAAGGAATCTTTGATTGGAGTGACGGTGTATGTCAAGGGCAGTACTAATGAGTCAGCGAGGAGTGGACTCGATGGTTCGTTTGTGTTGAAGACGAAAAAGGATGCGCCCGTCCTTTGCTTTTCATACGTAGGATATGTGCCTGTCGAGGTAGCATATAGAGGCTCAGACATGAGTGTGTTGATGTCAGAGGACGCCAAAAGTCTCTCAGAAGTAGTGGTGGTGTCCAATTATAATGGAAGCACAGAGGCAAGAGCCATAGAGATAGAACGTAATGCAGCCAACGTCATCAATGTCTTGGGGTCGAGGGCAATGGAACTCGCTCCCGATGTCACGGTGGGCAATATCATACAGCGAATGTCAGGTGTGACCGTAGAGCGCAACTCATCCGGTGAGGGTCAGTATGCCATACTTAGAGGCATGGACAAGAGGTACAATTATACTTTGGTCAACGGAGTGAAGATACCAAGTCCGGACAACAAGAATCGCTTTGTACCCCTTGACCTGTTCCCCTCCGAGATACTGTCACGCATAGAGGTCAACAAGTCCTTGACAGCCGAGCTTGAAGGAGATGGCATAGGGGGAGCCGTGAATCTGGTCATGAAGGATGCTCCAGCACGCCGTTTGCTTACAGCCAATATCTCTACGGGGTATAATGCATTGTATTTCAGCAGAGATTTCCTGTCATTTAATCATGGTGAGATTGCTGCCAAATCTCCAGATGAAGTCAAGGGCAATATAGGTCACAACAAGGTCACCTCAGCAGATTTTAATCAAGCAAACCTTCGCATATATTCACAAAGGCCTTGGCCAGATATTACAGCATCGTTGTCATACGGAGACAGAGTCCTGGGGGATAAATTAGGGTTCTTGGTCTCAGCCAGCTATCAGAATATGCACAGAGGCAAGAATATGGACTATTACAACTACACCAAATCTGTGGGCGATATCGTATACCGTACGTATTCAGACTACAAGCAACGCCTTGCCCTACACTCAAAATTAGACTACATAATCAATGCCAATCACAAACTGATGTGGTACAATGGATATATGGCAATGGGAGACGACCAAGTGCGTACATCTCTGGCTGAGCAGATATCAGATATAAGGATGAGACATAACCGGCAGAATATATTCAACAGCACACTCACGGGCGAGCATTCTCTCATATCTGACAAGCTGTCATTAGATTGGAAAGGAGTCTTCTCTGTCGCCCACAACAACACTCCGGACAATGCACAGATTTTCTTACAGGGCAGGCATATTCAGACCAACAAAGCCGCCCTCCGGCGTTGGGAAAACAATTCAGACCGAGACTGGGCAGGATATCTCAATTTGACATACCGCCCGATAAATAATCTGGCTCTGAAGGTGGGGGGTATGTATAGGGACAAGAAACGACACTCGTTTTTCAACGAATATACCTTTGACAGTGCTACAGGTACAGAATCGTATCAAGAGTATGGAATAGACTGGAACAACTTTGACGAAGTAGCTCTCACTCCACGCGAATACGGCAATGTGGGTGACCCCCTCAACTATGATGCGACTGAGCGAATAGGTGCTGTCTATGCCATGGCGACATACAACATAGGGGCGATAGACATAGTAGGCGGTCTTAGAGCAGAGCACACAAATCAAGGCTATGTGCTGAAATATCCGCGCAGCACTCAAGGCGAGGGTAATCAGACATATTGGGATTTCCTGCCAGACCTGCATTTGAAATATCACTTGACCAAAAAGATGAACCTGCATCTCAGTTATGCCCGTGCCATAAATCGTCCAAGTTTCTTCGAGATAGTGCCTTATACCATAATCAACGAAGACTATAAAGAAAAGGGCAATCCCGACCTGCAACATACCATAGCAGACAACGTTGACTTGCGTTGGGAATACTTCCCCAAATCTACCGAGCAAGTCATGGTAGGGGTCTTCTACAAACATTTGCTCAACCCCATTGAGTATGGACTTGTCAATGAAGGACAAGACGTATATTACACCCCACAGAATCTTGGCACAGCCAATAATGCAGGAGTAGAGATAGATGTGCTGAAATACTTCAGGTGGTTTGGAGTGAAGTGCAATTATACATTCACCCATTCGAGTATCGTCACAGACAAGCGCACCATGCAAGGCAACGATATTGTCAATGTCAAGCAGTCAAGACCTCTGTACGGACAAGCAGCACATGTAGCCAATCTCTCCCTCATATTCAGAAATGCCAAACATGGACTAAACGCGCAGATAACAGGAAGTTACATCAGCAAAAGACTGGCAGACATCTCAAATTGGTATGACAATGATATATGGGAAAACGAGTATTTCCGAATGGAACTTTCGGCAGAAAAGTCATGGCGCTGTGGCGTGGAGTTATATCTCAAGGCAACCAATCTGCTCAATCTTCCGATGATAAGGTATATCCAGCAAGGTCCCCACACCGATAGCGTAGTAGATTTCCCCCGATATCATGGCAACATCTTAGAGAGGGAAGAGAGATACGGGCAGACGATAATGGCAGGTGTGAGATACAAATTGTGAAGGAGAAGTATGACAGTTTTAAAGACAAAATAAACAAAAACACAACATATAAAACACAAAGACATGAAAACCAAACAACTTTTGGCATTAGTGGTAGTAGGATTATTATCTCTATCATGCAGTAACAACGAAACAGGCAGCGACTCCGAAAATGGTGACAACCAAGAGACAAGCAGTGTAGAGCAGCAGCTCACAGAGACAGAAATGATAGTCTCAGGCGTATGGACAAAAGGGCAGACCATCAACCTTGACCGTCATCTGGTGATACCCGAAGGCAAGAGCCTCACCATAGAACCGGGAGTCACAGTCATAGTGAGCGAAGCAGGAGTGGGTGTCAACCATCTCCCTGTCGAGATTTCAGTCAAAGGCAGCCTGTATGCCCTCGGCAGTGAGGAAAATCCTATCACATTTACGGTAGCTCCTGCGTTGAGGACGGAGAGCAACACATTCAAAGGACTATGGGGAGGAATCGTAGCATACCAGTCTTGCCAGGAAATGGCGCTCGACCATGTCATAATAGAATACACTGGCGCACAAGTCATCGAAGGTTCGCCAGCCGCTACAGCCGGAATCTACACGGCAGGCGACGACATGTACCCACATGTGACTACAACCAACATAGCAGGCAGGTATGCCCTGACAAACAGTGTGATCAGATACGGAGCTTCAGATGGAATATATCTGATGGGGGGCAACAGCATAATCGCCAACAATACTTTTGCAGCCAACGGATATACAGGTGCGGAGGCAGTCAATATGAAAGCAGGAGTAAAAGCTGACGTAGCCGAAAATATAATGTACTCCCCTAACACTAACGGACTCAAACTCTCCTCATCAGGTCAAAGTGAGACTCGCGGCCAGCTGCTTGTCAATGCATACAACAATACCATAATCAATGCAGGTTGGCGTCGTGACGGAGAAAAAGGAGGAAGCATATATGTAGAAAAGAATGCCCTCGTCACAGTAGTAAACAATCTCATGGTCAACTGTAAGTTTAGGGCTATGACCCCAAAGTACAAAGACCCCAACAAGACAGATGGAGGATATGACGACAAGTCTGTGATAGACTACAACTACTACGCAGCAGGTAGCCAAGCCACGCCAATCGTAGGAGAATCTACAGTAAGCACCTCAGCGGAAGGATACAATCAAGACAATAAAAATTACAACCCAAACATCGACACCCACAGCCATATATCTACTCCGGACAGGTTGCTCAATCCAGACTTTGAGTCATACGCAATCAATACAGTTTCACTGACATCGTACATATACGACCAGACATGGGATTTTCACTTGAAGCCCGGTTCGCCGGCATTGACAGGTGCCAACGGAGAGGTCGCTCCATACTTTTCAGCAGGGCTGACAATAGGCACAAAAAAATACATCTCACCTACTCCCAAGACCTACTACGGGGCACTTGGAACAAAATAAAATACACAAATGAAGGCAGATATCAAATCTTACATCGCAGCACTCATACTACTGTGTTTCGCTCCCATCTCTATAGATGCGCAGATCAACCTAATAGTGGCCAGCGATATTGGCCGCAATGGAGCATACCAACAAAAGCCCATAGCAGCATTGATGGGCAAAGTGGCAGAGACCAATGACATCGAAGCCATACTGGCCCTCGGAGATACACATCACTATATGGGTATAGAGAGCATTGATGACCCTCTGTGGATGACAAACTATGAGTTGATATACAATCACCCTGAATTGCAGATACCCTGGTATCCTATTTTGGGCAACCATGAGTATCGAGGCAACACACAAGCAGTCATAGAATACTCTAACCGTAGCCGGCGCTGGCAGATGCCGTCACGCTACTACAGCAAAGTTTTCGAGGGCGACAGTACCACACTAAGAGTTGTCTTTATAGACACCACACCTCTCATCGACAAATACCACAGCGATGCAGCCGACTATCCGTCAGTGACAACGCAGGACATCAATGCCCAACTCGCATGGTTGGAAAAAGAACTTCTTGAAGCACAGGAAGATTGGGTGATAGTAGTAGGTCACCACCCAATCTATGCCGACACTCCAAAATCAGAATCAGAGCGATATGACATGCAGAGACGGGTAGATCCTATTCTACGACGATACAAAGTAAGTATGTATATCTGTGGACATATCCATAACTTCCAGCACATACGTTTTCCTGGCGACAAAATAGACTACATTGTCAATACTTCCGGCTCCCTGTCGCGAGAATCAGTAAATATGGTAGAGGGTAGCAAATTTGTCAGTGGACAATCAGGATTTTCGATACTAAGCTGCACACATGACAAGCTCCAGCTCGATATGCTGAACGACAAAGGCGAGGTAATACACAGTGTCGTACAAACACGACAGTAGAGGAGTCTCCTGTTGTGAAAAAAGTAAGATAAGCCACTATCGCGTCGTGCCACCTCCAGACCCCATAATTCGTTATGGGGTTTACATTTTTCTAACATCTCCTACAATATTTTCTGCCCAGCCCTCTTGTTAGATGTGTACAGCCAAAGAGACGTCAGCGCTTTCGCTCACACGAGCGACAGAATATCTCTGAGCCAGTCGCACATGAAAAGCGGAATGTTTATGTAGAGTGGAGTTTTTAAGTATGTTGACATACTTTGCTATTTATCTCTACATACTTTGTCATTTATCTCTACATACTTTGCCAAGTATCTTTGTATACTGCTTTTGTTGACACTGTCTTTTGTTTTAGAAATCTACTAAGTCTTTGTTTGTCCTTTGTCTGACGGCGATGCATTCCATCTCGATGAGCCATGTGGGGCGGCAGACGGGGGCGAGGGCGATGATGGTTGGTATGTGGGGGTAGCGCGCTTGGAACATCTGGTGGACGAGGGGGTAGTCGGCGGTGTCGCGGAGGTAGACGATGTTGTGCATGACGTCGTCGAAGGTCATGTGGGCTTCGGCGAGGAGGGCTTCGACGTTTTCCCACATGCGCTGGGTCTGCTTGCGTATGTCGCCGGTGTGGAGGACTTGGCCTTTGTTGTCGATGCTGGCGGTGCCTGAGATGAGGGCGTGGGCGCGGTCGCCGTATTCGATGCTGACGCCGCGTTCGAAGGTGACGCCGTATTGGTAGGTGGGGTTGAGGTGGGTGGGGGCGTAGAGGTAGTGTTGCTGGGTCTGGCGGTAGGAGGGGCCTGTGATGGCGTAGGTGCCCATTTGTATGATGGCGTTGGTGTCGGAGGGGAGGCCTTGGATGCCTGTGGAGGCGAGGTAGTGGGTGTCTTGGGTGAGGCCTTGGGTGGCGAAGTGTTCTTTGCGGGCTTGGACGAGGCCGTGGTATTGGGTGTCGACGTCGCGGACGAAGAACCATGTGCGGAGGCAGTTGCGCTCGAGGGTGGCGTCGAAGTGGCTGAGGGTGGCGGCGTAGTCTTGGAGGATGTGGTGGGTCTGTTGGTAGCTGTCACCGTGGGGGTGGTGGATGTTCATCTTCCAGAGGTGGTGGTAGCCGTTGTGGCTGGAGATGATGGTGTCGTGGCGGGTGGTGATGGTGGTGCCGCGCTGGAGGTACATCCAGACGGCTATTTTGCTGCCGTAGAGGGGCTGCTGCTGGATGTAGGACTGGGCGATGTTGGGCTGGTGGCGTAGGTGGGGCTGTTGGTTGGTGCTGTCGCTGAGGAAGTAGCGCTTGAGGACGTACTGGGCTCCTTGGT
>CALZJL010000067.1 GCA_945787625.1 uncultured Prevotellaceae bacterium | reverse complement strand
ATAACAACTCTCTTCATGTATAGGAAGATTTGATAATCCTAAAAACCCAAAAACCCTTATAACCTCACAACCTTATAACTGCATTTCACTCCTTGTTATTGTTGTAGAGAATGAATTTCTTTGCAATGCTGTCGCTGTGTCCGTCATACGAGCATGTGACCTTGCACACATACACTCCGTCACGTAGCAGGGCTCCTGCGCCATTGCGTCCGTCCCACGGCAGGCGTATCACGCCCGAATCGGAGGCTGTGTCCACTTCGCTCCGCCACTGCAGCCCCCCGAAGAGCGAATATATCTCAAGCTTCACCGTACAGAGTACCCCTGGGGTGTCGTATGTCACAGCAAAGTCTACGCCACAACCGCCCGAAGGCTGGCTCATCACAAGGCTGAGCAACTCGGGGCGTACCTCTACCCCATCGCCACCGACTACGAAATGCAACGTCGATTCGCTGAAGTTGTTCATGAAGTCCCATGCGCGCAACCTTATGCTATGGCCTCCGTATGCGAGGTCCTTCATCTGATACATGAGTGTCCCCTTGGTGACATCGTCTGTGTCAGCCTCATAATATTCGTTGAGATTGATCGGATTGACCGCATCGCCATCCAAGACAGCCTCGATATTGTGTCCGAGTCCGACACCGCTGCTTTGCACACAGCTCTCATCTGAGATGTCGGCTATGAGCAACGGGCTCGGGTGTGTGGTGCCATAGTCCACAAAGTCACGGTCATTGATATACAGTTTTATCTCTGGGCCAACACTGTCGGTCTGCTCGCCCGAGTAGAAACCACCAATCTTGAAATCCTCGTTGTATCCGTTGGCTTCCATGGCCTTGTCTTCGCTCAGCGCATAAAAGACGAACCTGCCCGTAGTGTCGGCATAGCTGATGTCGCGAGGCAATATGATTATGGTACTGAAACGTCCGTCCTTGACCAAAGCCGTGCCGTAATTGATCTGCGCCCCCCAATCCTCGTAGGTATAGACCTTGTTGGAACGTCCTCCGCGTGTACTCTTGGTGCTGCGGCAGTCAAAGAGGTGATAATTTACCTTGCCGTTGAAGTCGCCAATGAGCGTCCCGTCCGGACGTTGCACATGTCCGTCGATACGCACCCTGCCTCCTCCGTTCAGTTCGATTTCGCCGTCAGGGACGATACCATTGATGCTATCGAGTATGACCTTGTTGACAGGATTGCCTACGACAATGGCAGGGTCTCCTATGAGAGCGTATTGCAGCTTGTTGGTCGAATAGTCGCTGTAGCCCGCACCCGAGCCCGAGTCGGTGAGGTCTGCCTTGGCAAGCATCAATGCCTCTCCGAGAGTGATGCGTCTGCCCGAGTCGTCAGTAGAGAAGGCATGCTGCACAAAACGGCTGTTGAGCTGATAGTTCTGATTGCTATATACCGTACGGTTCGTGCCTATGAATGCCACTGCACCTCCGTAGTCATTGAGCACCGATGTCACTCCGAGATTTTCCTTGTCGTTGTCTATGGGCGAAGTATTGCACGCTGCCGTAAACCACACTGTGAGATTGTCAGACTTGCTCTCACGCATCGTCTTGAGTTCCAGTATGAACTCATGCGTGAGCAGGCTCTCGCTGCCATGACCCGTGAAGTTCATCATCAGGGTGCCGTCGGTCATATACTTCTCTATCTTGCGTACGAGTTCGGGATATGTGGTGCGTGTACCGTCGGATTTTGCCTCATAACTGTCCAAGAATTCTTTCTCGACCATGAGTCCAGGTGCAATCTCTCCTATCGCATCACCTATCTTGTTGGCCTGGTCGGTATGCTTGTCTCCGCCTTCCTTAGGAGTGTCGTCATCTCCTATCACCACCACGCGGTTGGACCAATCCCCAGCATACGTACGTGCCAGATGGGCAATCGTCTTGTTGACCACAAGCTGCGCCTCGTCTGCCGTAGTCACAGGCATACGACCGATGGCGAGGTCCGACACATCGCGCCCATAACTGCCACCCTTGCCGTCTGCCATCAAACCGAAGTAATCTTCCCAACAGAACGACTGCGGGTCGTTGTTGCTCACCTCACTCTCTACGCAGAGCAGATAGTCGTCGGGGTTGAGATGTCGGAACTTTGTAGACACCATACGATTGTCAAAGCGACATGCTCCGAACAGGAGCAAATGTGTAGGTCGCCTGCCTCCGTCCGATCCTCTGTCGTAGAGCATCTTGAGGAAACGACGGTATGCCGTGGCATCAGGCGTTCCCGATGAAAATTCATTGTAAATCTCGTCTGCCCTCACTACGAGGCAATTCATGCCTTGATACGTCTGATGGGCATCGGCGAGCTGCTGCGCGTATGTCGTCAACTTACCGTTCGACGGCACGATGATGACCATATCTACATCGCGATGCGAATGGAGGTTTTGATTGGCTACGACATCGCCCAGCGTAGGTACTGGAAAAGCTGCATCGGGACTGAACGCCACATATTCAGTCGAAGCCTCTTCCGCTCTGAATGTCTGCGCGCCGGACTCGCTCCTCGTGCTGATGAGCACGGCTTCCCTCCCTCGGGTAGGAATACGCATCACTTTATGTCCGGCAGGTATGCCCGAATATTCGGTGGCACCACCATATCGTGCAGGATCTGCACCAGACATGCCCGAATAACCTCCGCCGAAACGCACGAAATCCGTCCCAGTAGTCGAAAGGCTTCGGGTGTAGTTGACTGCGATATAATCCAGTTTGGCAAGTGCTCCACACTGGGTGACATTGATATCTATCTTTGCATTTCCGCTGGCAGATATGCCTGTCGACGACACATCAAGTTCATGTGGGTTTTCCTTGTACCACTCGTGGTCGTTGAGAGCATAGAGCGTCAGTATCCCGCTCGATGCTGCGTCGTTGACAGTATACTGGTACTTGGTGGTCATGTTAGATGTGAATACTACCTTCACACGCTCGTTGCCCAGCGAATGGGGCACTGAGACATTGTACGTACGTGTAGACCCCGTCCTGTATGGCAGCGAATCCACGAGATTTCGCCCTGCCCTCCACCAGGCATAGTCATCGACTTCGTACAGGCTGTGTCCGAGAGCGGTGCTGACACGCGAGGCGACACTGCCCTCGTACTCACCGACAGTCTGTATGGTAGTGGTAGCACCACCGATGTCGGTGAGGAAGTATGTGGCCTGACGTGCGTATGCGTTGAACACTCTCTCCTTGCCTTCCCACTTGACCAGTCCGTTACCCCAAAACAGCAGACTGCCATCTGATGCCTTGTACAGGGGCACTTCCTCAAGGTCATCAAAGTCATTGTCTGCGTCTATCACCTGGCTCTGTTCGTGACCACCATATCCGTAGAGGTGGACATTGTTTATGTCAAAGCCTGCCTGCGAGAGCAGTTCGGGAGTGAGACGATAGATACCGTCCTGTGTGATATGTATCTTGCGCCACTTGCCCGACGATAGGACCGAATTGTCGCGATAGCGTTGCGAGGCAGATCGCGTCTGCGACAACATAGCGTGTCTGGACTGCGAAGCCTCATCGCTGAGTGTTTCGATGTGAATCTCCGCGCTGACGAGCTTGAGGTATCGCCCGTTGCGATGCACGACGGGCACAAAGCTATAGTTGAGCATTCTGCGGTCTCTACACGTGCTCACATAGCTGTCGACCGTTATGTCTCTGCCTATAGCGTTTCTGTGTCTGCGTATGAGAGCCATCTCCGACTTGGTTGGCCTCGCCCACACTGGGTATCTCAGCGACACTCTGTATGAACCCACGTTGTCCTTAGCATCGAGAGGAATAACCTCACTGTACATGGGGAGTACGGTGTCTTGAGCAATGAAATCCCAATCCAGAAACGTGACGTCACCCTGGGCATATCCGCCAAGCGAACATACCGCTAACACCAGAATCGGAATTACATGTCTGACACTCATAACCTAATAACCTAATAACCTCAAAACCTTATAACCTTAAACCTAATACCCCCACACACCAATAACGTCTTTTCTCCTCATTTTATTGCTATAGACTCATTTGACATTAAACTCAAGCACCTTGTCCTCGCCGAGGTATCCCACTATATGGTCATCGATGTCTACCCTACCCACTCCTGCCGGCGTACCTGTATATATGATATCCCCAGTCTTGAGCGTGAAATACCTGCTTAGATAGCTCACGATATAGTCCACATCATAGATCATGTCACGGCTTGTCGCGTGCTGCACAGGCTGTCCGTTCTTTTCCAAGCGGAAGTCTATGCCGGCCTTGAGCAGGTCAGACAGAGTAGAAAGCTGCCCTGGATTGGGATTAGGTATTTGGGCAAACTCACGCCACTCGCCAACCACAGCACTGCCATCAAACCCTTTCGCCAAGTCCCATGGCAGTCCCTGCGCCCTGAGTCTCCTCTGTATGTCGCGAGCGGTAAAATCTACGCCTACAGTGATCGCATCATAATAACGATGAGCAAAACGCTGACTTATCGAACGCCCCATACGCGAGATGCGCACCACCAACTCTGCCTCATGCTCACACTCTTCCGTATAGTCAGGCACGAAGAATGGTTTGCCTCGATTGACCAGCGCACTGTCACACTTGGTAAACACTACCGGCTCCGCCAGACGGTCATCGTTGCCGCCCACGAGTCCGGGAGCCTTGTCCTGCAACTCCGCCACATGAGGGCGGTAGTTCATACCTATGCCGAATATCTTCATAACTGAACAACAAAGTTACGACTTTGCAGCGAATTCTCCAAATTTTGATTGACAAACACTCGCCCGATCATAAAAATTTTGGCATCAAAGCGCATTCTACCAAAATTACTCTCCCCTAACGCTCGGACACCCATTATCGTCGAAAAACACGTTGAAACGGGGCATTTTTGTAAAAAAACGGTAATGCCGGCATTTGTTACCAAAATATATATATGCAATTGGATAAAAATATCTACCTTTGCACCGTCGAAAACAATAGTATCTATCCTAAGAATCACATCAAAAACACCAATCTGTATCCATGATTCCAAAAAACATCAGTACGATAATTCCCAAGTGTCTCATTGCCCTCAGTATCGCAGCCCTTGCATCATGCTCGGCAGATATGGACGGACTCGGTGAAGAATCTGGCAGACTCACGCTTGCTATCGGACACGTCTCACAGCAGACTCAGACCAAGGCTGCGCCATCAGTCTTGGGCAAGCCTGTAGCCGAGAAGTTCAACCTACGCATACAGCGCAGCGGTAGCTCGTCCTGTCAGTACGACGGAGTCTTTGTCGAGAGCATCACACTGAGCACTGGCACATACAGCATCGTAGCGTCATGCGGCGACAACCCCATAATCGGGCGCGACACCCCCTACTATGAGGGCGACACCGAAGTCACTATCCAGGCTAACGAAGATGCCCAAGCCATAATACCATGCCGGGTGGCCAACGCGCTTGTCTCAGCCCGATTTGGCACAGACGACGACGAAAAAGCCCGATTCGACCGCTTCTATAGCGAATACGGCATCAGAGTGAAGATTGGAGACTACGTAATGGACATCATGGGCGACGACGCTGGACGCAGCATATACTTCCGTGCAGGGAGTAGCCCTCGCCTGTTCTTCTTCGGCAAGCTGAAGGAAGACAACGACCGTCTGGTCGAGCTTGAGCTTTCTTCCGAGGCTCTCCCACAGGTCTTTGCAGCTGCCGACCACGCCATAGTGACACTCTCGTTGCCTGACCCAGAGAGCGCAGTCAACGTCAACATCAGCAAGATAGAGATGGAAGAGGCCACTCTCGAAGAGACCATACCGCTGTCATGGCTGCCAATACCCGAAGCAAGGGTCACCCACAGCTACAACAAAGCAGGCGCACTCCAAGGCACAGACATCACATTTACCAACAGTTACCCCGGTCTGACATGGAAAGCAGAGGTGACCGACGATGCCGGCACCCTATATCGCAGTATCGAAGGTAGCGGAGAGCTGGTCTCAACCTATTCCGACAACGCTGCAGAGTGGGTATACATGCCAGCCGGCAATTATACCGCCACATACTACCTCATACTCAATGGGGAAAGCACCAAGACAGGCTCACGCTCGTTTTCTGTCCCCACGCCCGAACTGACAGTGACCGCCTCGGGCTATACCTCCTACACGAAATACCTTGAAGGCGATGTAGACGGAGCCAACGCCTGCAATGCCTACACAGTGTACTCGCCCGTAGTCAATGCCAACATAGCCAAATCACTTTGGGACAACGCAAGATATACCAAGAGTCTCAGTGCCACCCTCGCAGGCCAGGAGATCAGCGATGCCACCGTGACGAGCAGCAACGAGGGCATAACCCTCACCTTTGCAGACCAGGGAGGCCAGACTCCGAGCCTCAGTGCCTGTACGCTCATAGGCACACTTAGTTTCGACAACACTGACTTCATAGGGCAGGAAGCTCTCTACATCACTGGTCTGCCAGCCAGTTGGACACCACCTACCGAAGGAGACTGGTCGGTGAGCGGCACTCACGATTGGAATGGCAATTACGACGGTAAGGCCTGCGTACGCTTAGGTCAGAACGCTATGTCGCAACCCCAATACATCGCAAGCAACAAATTTGCAGTACCGACAGGGGTAGGTATCGAGGCCGCATACGACGTGATGTCGCGAGGTGGAACCATCCAGACCACTTTGTCACTATCTTTTGGTGATTACACCTACTTCTCGCACAAGACATCATACATGAGCAGTATCAATGCCAACGACAAAGTCACCTTCACCACCACCGCTCCAGTCACCGAGGCGAAAGCCAACAACAGCTACGGCTCAGGCCAGACATACTCACGAATATTCTCACTCTCATATAGGTACAACTAACGCCCACCGACATGAACAAGCTCATATACGTTTCACTCTCTGCCATCACCATGGTCCTTGCCTCATGCACACAGCAGCAAGAGCCGTATGACCGCACCAATGGCACAGGCA